>JAHRAM010000040.1 GCA_020027305.1 Acidimicrobiia bacterium
AAGAATGAAAAAGGAGCAAAAAATGGTTCAGGCAATTCCAGATGAGAGAAAGGGTGTCATTGCTCACCTTGTGGTAGAAGGTGGCAAAGAAGCCCTTGAGTATTATCAAAAAGCATTTGATGCAAAGGTTTTGTTTGTGCCACCAGAAGCCCCAGATGGAAGGTTGATGCATGCTGAGTTTGAGGTATTTGGTTCTGTGATGTATTTAGCTGACGATTTTTCTGCCGACATGCCAGAGGGGGCGGGATATGTAGCACCTCCAAAAGTTGGGGCAACCACAGTATCCCCAAGTGTATATGTTGAAGATGTAGATGCTCAAATCGCCAAAGCAGAAGCTGCTGGCGGAACAGTGGTGATGCCGCCGATGGACATGTTTTGGGGGGATCGCTATGGGCAGATAAGAGACCCGTTTGGGCATCTTTGGAGTTTTTCCACCCACATCAAAGACCTTACAGAAGAAGATGTTGCAGCTGCTAGAGAAGAGTTTGAAAAGTCAATGGAAGGTTGATTCTTTCAGACGCCACCATTAAAGAAGAGCTTGAAGCTGGGCGAATTGCAATTGAGCCTTTAGCTGAAGATGCTATTCAGCCGTCATCTGTTGATCTTCGCCTTGACAGAAGTTTTTTGGTTTTCAAAAACCATGAGATGGGGCACATTGACGTCAAGAAAAATCTAGAGTCGCTGACTGAGCCAGTTGTTATTGATGAAAGTGAGGTTTTTATTTTGCACCCAGGTGAGTTTGTGCTGGGGTGCACACTTGAGCGGGTCAGGTTGCCAGATGATTTGGTGGCAAGACTAGAAGGGAAGTCGAGTCTAGGTCGGTTGGGGTTGCTAATTCATTCAACAGCAGGGTTTGTGGATGCTGGCTGGGATGGGCAGTTGACACTGGAGCTTTCAAATGTTGCAAATCTTCCTATCACTCTTTATCCAAAAATGAAGATTGGACAAATTAGTTTTATAAAAATGACTACGCCAGCAAATGTTCCCTACGGGTCATCAAAGTTGGGTTCTAAATATCAAAACCAGCGAGGGCCGATTGCCAGTCGCTATTGGGAAAATTTTAAAGATTAGCTATTTAGTCTTCGTTGAGGTGGCGAGCTTGCAGCACCCATGCCCAACGTTGGATTCTGCCAGGGATTTCTAAGTCTTGTTCTAGCTGAAGAACTTCTTCGTCTGTCAAGGCTGCAATTTGTGCAAATATAGTGATGCCTTTTTCAGTTAGGGGGGCAATAAGTTCTGGGCTCATTCCACGGATGAGTAAAAGGTCATCGGGCTTGCTCGCCGTTTCTTTTTTGGCTGACTCTTTTTTATCTGAAATTTCTGCTGACTCATCTTTGACTCCTTCATCTGTTTCTGCTGACTCATCTTTTTCTACTGGTAGTTCTTCTTTTTGCTCGTCTCCCAGCTCGTCTTTTGTCGCGCTTTCTTTGCTCTCTTTTGCTTCACTTTCTTTTTCTGGTTCTGGTTTGTTCGTATCGTTAGTTGCACTTTCTGCTTTTTCGGTTGTGTCGTTTTTACCTTGTTCATCGGTTTCGTCGTTGTTATCGTTTCCATCATTTTGCCCATCATCGTCTTTGAGTTCTTTAGATGGGCGAGTTCCAACTGGGCTAGGGGCAGGAACAGCTGTTGGAACTTTTGGAACAAACCGTGGTTTGGTTAAAGTTTGAGTTGCAGTCGAACTATCCATTCCACTTAAATCATCAGCACTGTTATCGCTGTCGCCAACCATGTTTGTTCCGTTAGAAACTGCCCCATTTGAAGCAACTCTATTTGAAGTTAAGCTCACATTTGTTTCGCCCCTTTCAATAGCCTCTAACAAGTGAAGGGCGATGTCGCCTACCTGAACTTCGTCAGTTTCCACACCTTCGCCTTATACCCCATCATCAATCATCACATAGCAGAATGGGCAGGCGGTGGCAATTCTTGTGGCGCCAGTTGCCAGCAATTCTTGAGAGCGCTCAACATTGACTTGTTTGCCAGTGTGTTCTTCCATCCACATTCTTGCTCCGCCAGCTCCACAGCACATTCCTTTTGTGCCGTTTCTTGGAGCCTCAACGACATCTACACCAGCAATCGCACCGACCACTTTTCTCGGAGCCATATAAATATCATTTTGGCGGCCCAGATAACACGAGTCGTGATAAACGATTCGATCTTCTAGCTCTGCTGTCGAGGCATCTAGTTGCCCTGAATCAATCAGGCTTTCAAGAAGAGCTGAGTGGTGGATGACCTCATAGTGCCCACCCAGTTGCGGATATTCATTTGCAAGTGTGTTGAAGCAATGTGGGCATTGGGTGATAATCTTTTTCACTTTCATGGCGTTTAAGGTTTCCACATTTTGCATCGCCAGCATTTGGAAAATATATTCGTTGCCAGAGCGCCTTGCTGGGTCGCCCGTGCAGGTTTCAGATGGCCCCAAAATGGCAAAATCCACATCAGCTCGAGTTAGCAACTCTGCCATTGCCCTAGTGACTTTTTGGTTCTTGTCATCAAAACTTCCAGCACACCCCACCCAATAGAGATATTCTGCGTCTAGTGGGTCGCCTCCAGCCACGACTTTTACGCCGTTCATATCTTTAGCCCAACTCAGCCGTTCATTTTGTGGCATTCCCCACGGGTTGCCTTGATTTTCCATAGAGCGATAGGCGTTGCCCAACTCAGTGGGGAAGTCGCTTTCCATTAGTGAAAGGTGTCGGCGCATATCAAGAATCTTGTCTAGGATTTCAATATTTACAGGGCAGGCTTCATCGCATGCACGGCAAGTGGTACAAGACCAAACCTCTTCAGAGGTTATCCGCTCAAACAGGTTGCTTGCTTCAATTGTGATTTCAGCATCGTCTCCAGTTGGGTAGCCAAGCGGGGGGCGAACTTTAGGTGAGCCAGTGGCAGCCATCACCTCGCCAGTCTTTAGCACGATTTCTCTGGGGTCAAGGGGCTTGCCTGTGAAATGTGCAGGGCAAACATCAGTGCATCGCCCACACATTGTGCAAGAATCAGTATCTAGCAGTTGCTTCCATGTGAAATCTTCAATTGTGGAAGCGCCAAATGTTTCAAGGTCGGTCTCCATGAGGTTTGGAAGCGGACGCATAGCACCTTTTGGGCGCTCTTTGTCTTTCAGCCACATATTGAGTGGGGCGGTCAGCATATGCCTAAGCATTGTGGCGGGCAAAATGATGAGGAAAAGCACAAAGCTCAGCACATGGATAATCCACCAAGCCTGATGCCAGCCGACTAAGTTTGAGCTTCCATCAAAAACTTGTGCCAATGGATAGCCGATGATAGACCAGCGCTCAAAAGAAGGAGTTCCTTCTGAGGCGATTCTGAAGCCCTCGGTTAAAAACCCACTGACGCCGATGAGCAGGAAAGTTCCCAATATCAGCCCATACTCTGTTCGCAACTTTGTGCGGATGCGATAGGGGCGCCAAGATTTAGGGCCGAACCGCCTAAGAATCGCCCAGACCACTGACACCGTGAATAAGATTCCCGCGATGTCACCTATGGCTGAATAGGCTTGATAAATTGTTCCGTGAAGGAATTTTAGGCTTGTTGGCAGTTGGTGGTCAATCTCTAAAACTGTGGTAACCCCGAGCAGTATCAGAAATGAGAAATACATCATTGAATGCATGGTGCCAGCGCCTGGCTCTTTCATAAGGGTTTTCATATAGGCGCCCGCGCGGAAATCTGCCATTCGAGTTTTGATGTTTGAAAATGTTGTCTTGCGTTCTTCGCTTGCCCCTCTTTGCCAGTTCAGTGAGCGGTTAGCAAATATGACCGCCCCAAAAATCAGCGCCAGTGGAATGACTATGTAAAATGCAATCTTTAGCCAAGCTGGGATATTTACAAATACATGGCGCGTAATGGCAGAATCACTTTTGAAGTTAGTGATGGCAGCCAAGATTCCAGAGCCAGCTGTAAAGACAGCTAGGAATATGCCTAAACCGATTATGGTTTTGTAGACCCGATTGTTTTTGAGTGGTGATAAATTAGCCATCTAAAAAAATTAAAGCAAAAATTAAAAAATTAATGACAATAAAAGGTTAGTCGTTAGCCTTGGTTTGGCGTGCCACTTCAGCAGCAGCTTTTTCTGCTGCTTCGGGGTCTCCTAAATATCGTTCGGTGATTGGCATTTCTTTGGTTGGTAAAAAATCGGGTGTTAGTTCATATACCAGTGGGATAGCAGTTGGGATGTTGAGTTGTGAAATTTCATCTTCTGAAAAATCATCTAGGTGTTTGATGAGGGCTCGGAGGCTGTTTCCGTGAGCAGAAACTAGCACTGTTTGGAATTTCATTAGGTCGGGTTTAATAACATCTTCAAAACAGGGGAGCAGTCGGGTTAGCACATTTTCTAGGCTTTCTGCCTTTGGAAGTTTGCTCAATTCTTTGTGGTGGTCGGCAATCCCTTTTGCGAACCGAGTATTTTCGCCTCCAGGCAAACACCTGCTCTTTGCCAAAATCATTAACCGCTTGCTTTTTGTCTTTTCCAGTGAGGTCGCCATAGTGCCGTTCGTTTAATCGCCAGTCTTTTTTGACAATTATATTTACATTGTCATTTA
>JAHRAM010000048.1 GCA_020027305.1 Acidimicrobiia bacterium
TAATTAGTGGGGATACGTCATCCATATAAATACTTTTCGCCTATTTTTTGCTTCCATCACAAAGTATGACACTGGGGTGTGACAATTATTGCATTAAAGTGGCTCCGGGAGTGGGACTCGAACCCACAACCTAACGGTTAACAGCCGTTTGCTCTGCCAATTGAGCTATCCCGGAATATTGTCGATTGATAATCAATTAATAATATCGCCAAATAAAGGCTACTTTTTTAATTTAGCGAAAATTGTGGAGGTTTGGCGGGCAAATGTTTTTTTAATGGGTTTTGCGAACATGAAAGTTGGGATGAGGGGCGAAACTTGGATTTTTAATTTAGCCGTTTCCAATCTCGTGTTCTAGCTCGCCTTCTAAGAAATCGGCAAACTTCTTTTTGGCTTCTTCAATTTTGGGTGGCAGGTGTTCGGTTGGAAACAGTCCTGGCGCTGGGCGGTAATCCTTCAAGATATTTCTGGCAATGGTGGTTTTGTGAACTTCGGTCGGGCCATCGGCAATCCCCATTGTTGGCGCCATCTCCCACATCCTCGTTAGCGGAAGCTCATTTGAAACTCCCAGCGAACCATGCAAATGCATCGCCTTATATATAACGTCAGTTAAGACTTTCGGGGTCGCCACCTTCACCCCAGCGATGTGAGTTCTGGCAGCAGAATAATCTGAGTTGTCAATCACCCAAGCAGTGTGAAGCACCTGAAGGCGAAACTGCAAAATCTGAATCCAGCACTCGGCAACCATATGTTCCACCGCTTGCTTTTCTGCCAGCAGTGAGCCTTTGGTTTCTCGGCTCAGCGCCCGCTCACACATCATGTCAAAGGCTTTTTTCACAACACCCACTGAACGCATGGCGTGGTGAACCCTTCCTCCCCCCAACCGAGTTTGGGCAATCTTAAATCCTGCCCCCTCTTCGCCCAGCAAATTCTCAGCTGGCACTCTGGCGTCATTAAATCGCAAATATGCATGCCCGCCTGCCCGACCTATCGGGCCTGTTCCTGTGGCAACATTTCGCACCAGCTCTAGCCCCTCAGTTTCTTTGGGGATGAGAAACATTGAACTGCCAGCATAAATCGCCACATCTGGATTAGTGATAATCATCACAATCAAAAACTCAGCGTGGGGAAAGTTGCTGGCAAACCACTTCTCGCCGTTGATAACCCATTCATCGCCATCTTTGACCGCTGCACAAGTGAACTGAGCAGGGTCTGCCCCAGCCTGAGGTTCGGTCATTGAATAAGTCGAGCTGATTCGCCCATCCAACAACGGCTCTAGATATTTCTTTTTCTGCTCGTCAGTGCCAAAGTGCGCCAGCACCTCAGCATTACCAGAATCAGGTGCCTGACACCCAAACACCGATGGAGCCCAACTAGACCTTCCCAATATCTCATTTAGCAACCCCAACTTCACCTGCCCATAACCTGCCCCGCCGATTTCTGGCCCCATATGGCACGCCCACAGCTTTTGCTTTTTCACCTCATCTTGTAGGGGGCGAATAATCGCCTCTTGCACTGGGTGCGATTTGTTAAACGGCGACACATTGGCAAACGCCAAATCCAGTGGCTCAACTTCACTTGCCACGAACTCATCCACCCAGTCAAGTTTTGCTTGAAACTCAGGTTCGGTTGAGAAATCCCACGCCATGATTTAGAGGCTATGCCTGCGTGAGTTTGAGGGGAAGTTCCTTTATTGCGTTGTTTAGATTTGAGCGGGTTCTTCTGGCTTCGCCGATTAGTTCAATCTTGGGGAATGTGGAAAGCAGCTCCTCAAAAAATATCTTTCCCTCTAAGCGGGCGAGGTGAACCCCTAGGCAAAAATGCTCGCCAATGCCAAACGACAAATGGGGATTAGGGCTTCTATGAATATCAAATGTGTGTGGGTTTTCAAACACCGCCTCATCTCGGTTAGCAGAGGTGTAGACCATCACGACTTTTTCGCCTGCTTTTATTGGAACTCCTGCTAGCTCAACGTCAACTTTGGTGGTGCGCCGAAAATAATGAAGCGGATTTTCATAGCGAAGGATTTCTTCAACTGCTGAAGGGATGAGTGATGGGTCAGAACGGAGCTCTTCTAACTGGTCGGGATGGTCGAGCAATGCTAGTGTTCCACTAACCAGCATCGTCTTAGTGGTATCATTGCCAGCGGTCACCAGCTGAAGAAAGAATGAACCGAAATCTTCATCTGTCATTGACTTGCCATCAACTTCAACCGACAAACACAACTCAGTGAAGCTGCCCGAACTATTTTCACTGCCATTTTCCAAAGCCATCTTGGCTCTATGTCTGGCGGCGTGTTCCATTCCATACATAAACATCTCCATGCTGGCAGTGGAAAAATCATCTGAACCCGCATCAGGATTTATTTCTGGGTCTTGCCCGCTGGTTTGCATTTCTGACCAATGGTGGATTTTTTCACGGTCATCTTCGGGAATGTCCATAAGCTCACCCATAACATTGGATGGAAGAAAAGCACACACATCATGAACAAAATCAACATCGCCAGATTTTTCGCCATCAAGGGCGGTTTTGAAAATGCCTTTTGTGATGTCGCGAATCTGGTTTTCCATCTCAGCGATGACCTTTTGCTTGAAATGGGGCGACACATTATTTCGCCAACTTATATGTCTTGGAGGATCCATTCCCAGCAACATATTTCGCATGCTGGCTAGGTTGGCTTCATCCATGTCTTCCATCACTACCCCACCCTCTGAGCTGGAATATGAATAAGGGTCTCGCGAAACCGTCACACAATCTTTGTGGCGTAGCACGGCATAGTATCCCTGCTGGTCGGGGATTTCTTGATAATAGATTGGGTTGGTTTTGCGTAGCTCTTCAAATATGTCGTGGGGCGGGCCGTTCACATATATATCGGGGCTGTAGATGTCAATTGTTTCTGGCATTTTTCTTTTTTAGTTTGTTTGGTTGGTTTGGTTGGTTTGTTTTGTTTATTATCTTTATTTTAAGGGCTATTTCTTACCTTGCCATTTTGCGGGCTTTCTCATTTTATAAGAAGTTTGCTTGCCGTTTTCAGGTGTTGCTTCATCGGGGGCACTTCCATTTGTGCCGCCTGTGAAACTTGTGCCATTAGTTCCATTCGCGCCATTGGAATTGTTAAATTCAGCAGCGCCATTAGCTCCATTAACTCCATTAACGCCATCAACTCCATCAACTCCATTCACGCCATCAACTCCGCTAACTCCATTAACTCCATCAATTCCGCTACTTCCATTGGTTGCATTGTCTCTAATGCTTCCATTGCTTGCAGTCGCAGGGCTTGGTGCAGCATTTGCGCTTTCAACATCAACATTTTTCATTTCCAGATTTTTCGCTCTAACATTATTAGCGTCGACACTTCTAACATTAACATTTCTAGAGCTATCTTTAGAAGCCAATACCTCAGGATTCAAAATGCGTATAGGTGGCACGCCTTCTAACAACCTAAAGATGTCTTCAAAAATCATATCGCCCTGTCGCTCTTCAACGTTGTGAGAGGCTGCGCTAATCCCCGGCGTGACCAACACATTTTCCATAGCGAGCATTTCTGGTGGCACCCCATCAATATGGTCTAGCCCGCAAGCAGCGATATGCCCGCTTTGAAGCGCTGCACACAATGCCTGTGTGTCTTGCAAAGTGAAACTGGCAGTGTTGAGATATATGGCGTTTGGCTTACACATTGAAAATTCCAACTCGCCCATTAGTTGGGCAGTTTCGCTCAGGGTGGGAGCATGCATTGAAATCACATCCGAAGTTCGCAGCACTTCGGCAAGAGTTGAGTGAGCGTTGGGGTTGTAAGGGTCACACACCATCGTTTTCATCCCCAAAGCCTCAGCTCGCCATTTCACAGCGTTGCCGACATCGCCAAATCCCACGATGCCAAACACCTTGCCTAACAATTCTTGGCTTCGGTATTTTGGCGGGGTGGGAGCATTGGAATAGATAGTGCCAGCGCGAACCGCCCTATCTGCTGGCAACAGATGTTGGTTGAGGGAAAACAAAAGCGCCAATGTATGTTCTGCCACAGCATCTGCTGTTCTGCCTGGCGTATACAAAATAGGAATGCCCGCCTCAGTTGCCCCAGTGGCGTCAACGTTTTTAGGGTCTTCACGACAAGCTGCGATGATTTTCACACCCGAAGAAAAGACTGGCCCAGAACACAAATCAGATTCACATATTAAAAGGTCGGCGCCCGTGTCTTTGATTTTTGCAGCCATTTCTTCAGGGCCACATATTCGAACCTTGCTGGGAAGGCTAGATAAATTTATTTCACTAGCGTCAGTTGTCTCGGTCATTTCATTTATGGCGGTATCAATCCACGGGTCATATATGACTTCGCCGAGTTGCTCAAAACGATGTCTAGCGTTTTTCCCCAGCGGAGCTGTAATCAAAATCTTACGAATTGATATTTCCATTTCAGACAAGTATTTTTACGAGTATTTTTACGAGTATTTTTTAACTGGGTATATATTTTCTACTAACAAATATTGACGGATGCTGGCAAATGTTTAGCTTGTTATTTATGACTAATGTTTAATAGCTTTAATAATTTTACACAACTTATGATTTTCTTATGTTTTTCTAACTAGCCATTCCGCCCCTTTCTTTAAATTTAGCTCCTTTAGATTTCTTCCCCTAGTTCTGCCTCTCATTAATAATGCCTTTTGAAATCCCTATAAAATATAAAATAGTAAAGTCAAGGAAGTTTTATTCCTTATAGTTTATTTGTGCGGAATTTGAAAAAATAATGACTAAAAAAGCAGAAAGCAAAATAGAGCGAGAAAAAGAGCGACAACAAGACAAAAAAACGGGCGCAAAAATCGGCATGAAAATAAAGTGGTTCATAAGTGTTGCCATTGTTGCTGGTGGGGGGCTTTTGCTGACAAGTTGTTTTCACAACAGCGAAGTCAAGGTTGAAGCTGTCGTTCTAACCCCGCCAAGTTGCTTCAAAACAATCACTGGCGATGAATTTGGAGAGGAATTTGCTGCTAATGAATCTGGTGAAGAGCTTTCGCTGAGCGAGTTCTCAATCGAAATCTCTAAAAAGGTTTTTTCTTGCAGCCAGTCGGTGGTGCTTGCGCCAGACACTGCTAATTTTGAAATCTTGGCACGTGCAAATCAGTTGGCTGCTTCAACCTCTTCACCTCTCATTATCTATTCTGAGAAGCCAAGCTCGATTGTGGATGAAATCAATCGCTTGTCACCCAAAGAAACCATATATATAGGAGACCCAGATGATTTAGATGTTTTGTTTAATGAGGCAATTGAGATATTACAATTTAGGGCAGATAGCAGTAATACTTCCAACCTTGCAGCAATGGATAAAAAGATTGTGGCAAGAATGGGAAAAGCTGCAAGGCTGTTTGACTTCTCTTTGGCACAAAACCAACAAATCATTCGGCTCAGCCAGAACATAAATGACTTTTTAGAAAATCCCGAAAGTCGTGCGAGAGCAGAAAGTGGTATCTTTTTTAATCTGCGAGTTGACCTCATCAAGATTTCAGATGAGTTGCTAAGCACTGAAGTTGCGAGAGCAGAGCTGCCAGAAATCAACGAGCTAGCTGGAACTGCGGCAAGGGCAACCACCAGCACCACTAGTAGCAGCGCTAACACCAGCACGCAAAATGGTGGCGAAAACACAGAAGGTGTGGAGGCGACAGAGTCAACCCCTGAAAGCCGTTCTCGTGCTTGGGTTTTTTCACCTGAGGAAACGCGGAAGGCTTTGGTGGCGCTCTCATCCATTGACGCTTCTGGCGGACACCTACTATTTTTCGCCCGCGAGCAAGACCTTAGAAGATCTTGGCATGTCGGCAACTTCTTAGACAGCTCACAGGCTCACCTTACTGTCGCATCCCCTATCCCTGAGCATTCGAAATGGCAAGTAGAGGTTTTGGCAAATTCCAAGCCCCTTCCCTCTGGTAAATATATTCTTTTTGACAAGGAGCGGATAGTTGGTTTTTATGGGCATGTGGATGATGGGCGTCTTGGGGCGCTCGGCACTTATGCGACTCCGAAAGAGGCGCTTGAGGCTGGGGTTGAGCCCTACCTTCCGCTTTATGAAACGCCAGGAACAATAATGACGCCCGCGTTTGAAATCATCACCACTGTGGCGTCTGATGTTCCGACAGAAAATGACGACTACTCGCGAGAAACGCCCATTGCAAACATTGAACCTTGGGTGGATGCCGCCGAAGAGTTGGGCGCCTATGTGATTTTGGATTTACAGCCTGGGCGAACTGATTTTTTGACACAGGCAAAGCAATATGAATCGCTGTTGAAACGTGAACATGTCGGTTTGGCGCTTGACCCTGAATGGCGTCTTAGAGATGACCAGACTGAATTCAACCAAATCGGCTCAGTGAGTTCACGCGAAGTTAACGAGGTTGTGTTCTGGCTGGCTGAGCTTGTTCGTGAAAATAACCTTCCACAGAAGATGCTCATATTGCATCAGTTCCGCCCTTCAATGCTTCCAAACCGAGAAAGAATTCAGTCGCTTCCCGAATTGGCAGTTGTGGTTCATATGGATGGGCAGGGAACGTTAGACGAAAAGCTCGAAACCTATGAACTTTTGGCAAGGCACTTTCCTGGTGAGCCGATGAGATTTTTTGGATGGAAGAACTTTTTTGATGAGGATAAAGATATTGTTGGTGACACGACAGGTGGCACTGAAACTAATGGTGGTGGCGCTGAGGGTGGTGATGGCGAAACTGACGACACTATACCGGTTTTTGAGCGAGCCGATATTTCAGAACGTGCCAATACTGTTCTAGCACTTGAACCGTTGCCTGATTATATTAGCTATCAATAATACCAATAAGAAGTGCCTGCCGTTTGATTCTGTCTAGACCATATTATTAATTGATTCTCCCTTAGACCATTTGATTTTTCCTAGACCGTTTGACTCGGCCTAGGGTATCGATTATATTAGCCATCAATAATAAGTGCTTGCCGTTTGATTCTGTCTAGATTTGAGGAAATGCTTCCCCGTGTATTCGCTATGAATAAATTATTTTTTGGATTGCGCTTTGTTGTAAAAAGTTTTAAGGGCTTGCTTGGCTGTATTCGCTATGAATAAATATGAATAAATTGTTTGCTGGTTTACGATTTGTTCTAAAAAGTTTTAAGGATTTGAATGGCTTGCTAAATTTAGCTAATAAGCATATAGTATTTAAAATCAAATTGGAATAGCAGATATATAAAAAGGGTGACAGCAGAACAGTGCAAAGCAAAATGAGGCAAGACAAAGTAAAGCGAAATATAGCAAAACAAAGTAAAACGAAATATAGCAAAACATAGCAAAGCAAAATGAAGCAAGACACAACAAAATACAGCAAGACAGGCAAATAAACAATGAGCGAGTTTGAAACCATCCTTTATGACGAGCGAGACAAGGTTGCCATCGTCACCTTGAACCGCCCTGACGTCTATAATGCCTTCAACGACAAAATGCTTGAAGAGCTTAGTGGGGTTTGGCGATCGCTCCGCACAAATGACGATGTTAATGCGGTGGTGCTGACGGCTGCTGGCGATAAGGCATTTTGTACGGGCATTGACAGGGCGGGCGTTCCCGAAGAGATACCTGGCAAATATCTCACTGGCACTTCTAATCCCTATATGATGGATGACCCAGGCGAAGACCTCGGCCCAAAACAATGCGATTTGTGGAAGCCCGTTGTGGCAGCCGTGAATGGAATGGCATGTGGCGGGGCATTTTATATGTTGGCAGAAGCCGACATCATTATTTGTTCTGACAACGCTAGCTTTTTTGACCCGCATGTCACTTATGGAATGGCTGCGGTTTTTGAGCCTGTGATGATGCTTCAGAAAATGCCCTTTTCTGAGGTAATGCGAATGTCGCTTATGGGGTCACACGAACGGATATCTGCAAAGCGCGCACTTGAAATCGGGCTGGTCACAGAAGTTGTGGCACAAGATGGTTCGAGCGACAATTTAACTGACGCAGCTTTTTCAATCGCCCAAAAGATTGCATCCCAGCCTCCCCTAGCGGTTCAGGCTACCTTGCGTTCCATCTGGCTGGGGCAAGAACTTTCTCGCCTGCAGGGAATTTCCGTTAGCCCCACACTTCTTGCTTCGGGCAACACCATTGAGTCGCTGGCTGAAGGGCAAAAGGTGTTTGCCGACAAAGTGCGGATTGATCCAAAATATCGCTAAACCACAGAGAACAATACTTCATCGAGGAAAAAAGGGCTGACACAAAACATTAAGAATTAAAAACTACAGAACCAATTCGCATCTAGTGAAGAAACGGCTGACACAAAACATTAAGAATTAAAAACTAC
>JAHRAM010000095.1 GCA_020027305.1 Acidimicrobiia bacterium
GAAATCACTGGGCACAATGGCGTTGATTTCACCTACGACCTGAGTTTCCTAAACACTGAAGAGGCTAAAGATGACGACACCGTTTATTCCATCGGCGATTTGACATTTATAATCCCCAAAGAAACAATTGAGCGGCTGACTGGTGCAACTCTTGATTTGCCATCTAGCCCTATGCAAGGTGGTTTAGTGATAAGGAACCCCAACCGCCCCGACCTCACGGCTGAAATGGATTTTGAGCTCACGGGTTCTATTTCTGAAAAAATACAGCAACTATTAGATCAGCAAATTAACCCATCGTTGGCAGCCCACGGCGGGTATGCCGAGCTAGTGAAAGTTGATGGAACCGTTGCCTATTTGACTATGGGGGGAGGATGTCAAGGCTGTAGCATGAGTGCTGCAACTTTGAGAGAGGGTATCACGGTTATTATCGGGCAAACTATTCCTGAGATTACTGAGGTGATTGATATTACCGACCACGAATCAGGCGAAAATCCTTTTTATAGTTAGAAACATTCAAACACCACAGCCCCAAAGATTGTGTTTTTAGGATAAGGCAAAAAAAGTTTTTCTAAGCGGGCAAATCTTGTGCCGAGGTGTGCCAGTGCTTTGTCAGCCGAGTTCCTATATAAGTCATCCCCCAAAAGATTACGACCCCAAGGGCGCAAGAAACTAGGATGGTGGCAATCAACTCTGAATATTGCGCTAACCCAGAATAGCGTCGTATGAGGGTTCCAATTCCTTTTGTTCCCCCTCTACTGAAGGTGTACTCAGCAATTATTGCTCCAATCACAGATAGCCCAGCTGCAATTCTAAGCCCTACAAAAATAGAAGGCAGAGCAGCCTTAAACTCCAGCCGAGCAAATCGCTTAACTCGCCTAACTCGATGAAGTGTGAAAAGGTCATGTAAGTTTCGGTCGATTGATTTCAACCCAAAATGGGTGTTTACAATAATTGGAAATAGCGCAATAAGAACACACACAATTAAGCGCTTCTTGAATTCGACATCAAATCCTAAGAACCAAATGTCGACATTTTTAAACCAGACGTCAATCACAGGAATGAGTGCAAAAATAGGAATCACTTGAAGCACTACAGCCCAGGGAAAGATTGCTCTCTCTGTAGTTTTTGAAAGGTTCATAATGAGGGCAATGCTAATTCCTAACACCATAGCTATGACAAGACCTACAAATGCCAAATAGCTTGTGGCTAGTAAACCATCTTTGATTCGAGTTATATCACTTCCTGAAAAGAATGCATCTGTGAAAATTGAATGAGGAGGTGGCAGTATTATCTTCCGATGGTCGGCAAGCGCAAAATAGTGAACGCCATACCATACAAGAATGAGAAGCAGAGCAAGAAGCACTGGGGGAATGAAATATTCCCAACGCCTAGTGCCCCAACTCCATTTAGGGCTCTGCTTCAAACTCCGTTCTGCTAGTTTTTGTTTGATTTAACCTTTTTGATTAATAACCAATGCTGATTGATTGATCTAGAAACTGATTGGTGAAGATAGTGTTGGCTTGGAGACGGTCATCGCCTGCTCCAAATCCGTCAACCCTGTTTTGCCTATATATAGGTGTAAGTTCATCAATCAACTTTTGAATACGGGCTTCATCCATATCACCCAGATAACCGTTGTTGCCGTCAGTTATTAGCCCCAAATTTTTCATTTGTTGAGTAGTCCAGTTGTGGCGTTCTACACTGGAAGTCCAGAAACTGTCTATTGCCTTGACGATTTCATCAAGCCTTACATTGATTGGCCCAGGGTTGTTCATATAGTCAACCAAGCCCTGTTGGAACTTAGGCACAATGAATCTAAGGCACTCAGCATGTTCAGTAATGGATTCTGGTCGAACTGAAAGCGCTGATTGATATATGGCGTGCCCAGAATCATGGATGAGCAAATGTTGAACGGGTTTCTTCCAGCCTTCAATTTCAAATTCATATTGATATGGCTCTGAGGTTGCAAACCCTTGCTGAACAATTCCACCGTTGCTACTAATAAACCTTGCTGGTGAACCATCATAAGAGCCGTCAGCTTGGTCTGCCTCAATGATGCCTTTGCCGACTAGATATTTGATGTAGTTAGCACCTGGGAAGTGTGCGATAGTAAGACCTGAGTCGCCAATTTCTTCAAAAGATTTAAAGTCATAACGTTCGGGGTTCCACATCAAAATCTGCGGTCCTTTTTCAAAGTTGGCAAACACAGCAACAGCTGGAGTTCTTTTATAGTCTTCAATAGATGTAGAAGTGTCAACGAAGCCCATAAAGATGTCTGGGTTGCTATACATTTGCTGTGCTGGATTTTGATTGTTAGAAAATGGCCCGCCAGCTCTGACCTCAAGGGTTATGCCAGTGCCTTCAATCTTGCCCCAATAGGCTCCTGCGGCAGCATCTAAATTTCCGTTGGTACCGATGAGTTGATATACATAAGCGTGCTCAGGTTCTGGGAACCATTCGGTTTGAACAATCAATCGTTCTGGGCAGCCATAGGTGTTGCCACCACTTGTTGTTAAATTGCTTGATGATGACCCACTATGGTTGCAAGCCGCCCCTATTAGCAGAAAAAGCGTAGCTATTGCTACGCTGGTTGCCAATAGGGTAGTTTTACTTTTACGTCTGTGTTTGATTATACCCTCCCTTTTTTACAGATAACAAATATTAGCAATTTATGTTTATCTAGCAGTGGATTTCAGGTGAGAAATTAATTAATTTTTTATAAATAGCGGGTGAAATATTTTCCAATGCGACCTACTAACCAGAAGAGCGCAAGCCCTAAAAGACAGGTGATGATGATGGCGGTGTAGAGTTCGGGGCCAAAGCCTGAAGCAGGAACATACTTATCGCTAATCAGCTTACCCAATCCCTCAGCCTTTGTGCCTTTGAAAAAGAACTCAGCTACGATGGTTCCGATTAGTGCCAGCCCTGCTGCAATTCGAAGACCAGCAAACATTGATGGCACAGCTGCTCGAAATTGTAGCTTTGATATTTTTTGAAAACGTGCACGTATGCCTTGAGTTGAGACATGTAATCGGAAGAGGTCATTCATTTCGGAACTGACAGAGCGAAGGCCAAAGAGCGTGTTTGTGATGATGGGAAAGATTGCAATTATTATTGTCACGATTATCTTGCTTTTTAACCCGTAGCCCGCCCAAAGAGCAATCAGCGGAGCGATGGCGACAATCGGAACCGCTTGGAGCGTTACAGCATAGGGGAAAATCATCCGTTCAAAAAAGCGCGCTTGGCTCATAAGGATTGCAAGCCCAATTCCCAAAATTATAGCGATAGCAAATCCCAGCAGGGTGACTCTTGCTGTTTCCCAAAGACCTATGAGTGTTGGTCGAATAGCGTCGTAGTTAAAGATGCCTTCGGTTAGAACTTCGTGAGGAGGCGGAAGGATAAATTGGATTCTGGAAGAAAGTATTACGAGCGAAACCAAATACCAAAAGCCAATGAACAACGCAAAAATAATTGCTGGTGGCAAAATGAATTTTTTGAAAGTCTTCATCTTTGTTTTGCTGATTCTATTTTTAGTTTTACATAGGCTAAGAGGCAAAGGACGGAAATAGGGTAGTAAGATTTTAGTGAATAAAATTCCAAGAAAATAAAATCTAAAAAAGTATTGATAAAAATACACACTAAGTTTTTCCATCAACTATATTTATTTGTATAGATGGCATTGGAAGCTCCAACCCCGCCTGAGCCTGAAAAAATCAAAAAGCCAGTGCCAATAGATAATACATTTTCAAAAACTGAGGTGAATCCGCTCCTAGAGTTCAAAGAAGTTTCAAAAACTTTCCCAGACGGAACCCACACACTTGATAATGTGAGCATGTCTTTGGTCAGGGCAGAATTTGTTTCATTAGTTGGGCCATCTGGCTGTGGCAAGTCAACCCTACTTCGTATTGCCTCAAATCTTGACACGGCTACGACTGGTTCAGTGGAGTTGTCAAAAGATTTAGAGGTTGAAGGGATGGGCTATATCTTTCAAGATGCCACACTCATGCCTTGGCGAAACGTTAGAGCAAATGTAGAACTTTTGGGTGAGCTATATAAAGTTCCAAAAGAGCAGAGGCGCAAGAAAGCTAAAGAGGCACTTGAACTTGTTGGATTAGATAACTTTTCAAAACATTATCCCGCTGCCCTTTCAGGTGGAATGAAAATGCGCGTTTCAATTGCACGGGCACTCACAATGGAGCCAACACTTTTTATGTTTGACGAGCCGTTTGGGGCGTTAGATCAAATCACGCGAGAAAGGCTAAATGAAGAAACCCTACGTTTATTTAAGCTCAAAGAGTTTAGTGGTTTGTTTGTTACACACTCAGTGAACGAAGCGGTGTTTTTATCATCGCGGGTTCTTGTAATATCAGAGCGACCAGGAAAAATCGTGGCAGAGATTAAAA
>JAHRAM010000060.1 GCA_020027305.1 Acidimicrobiia bacterium
ATTTTTCACCAATTTTGTGCCTCAAAAACAAAAAAACAAAAGTGCTCGCCTGTAAGCTAAACCTGCTCTAAAATATACATATATATAAAGTGAACATATAAATATATAAAGCGAACATACAAAGCGAGCATTAAAAGAAATTAGAACAATGACCGACAAGCGACAAAATCAAAAGCGCCACATTGAGCCGCTCGGCAAAAATTCGCCAAACTCAACAAGCTCGTCAAACTCAACAAACTTGCGAGCACAAAACAGGCAGAGCGAAATACAAGCACTGCTTAAAAAGATTCAAGAATTGACTGAAGAGCTAAAAAACTTGCGGCAAAAATCTGAAAATAAATTTGAAAAAGCACAAGAGGAGCTTCAAGAAGTCAGAGACAATCTCGATGAGGCAAAAAGTGCATTGGCAGAACTTTCAAAAACGCCAAACAACTATGGCACCATTCTCCAAATAAATGAACCCGAGAAATCAACCGACAGAACCACAAGCCTCCAAACTGTTGATATTTATTCCAGTGGAAAAAAAATGCGTGTCGGTATTAGCCCTGACCTATTAAACGATAAAAAGAACTCACCTCAACCTGGGCAAGAAGTATTACTTAATTCAGAAATGAACATCATTGCCATTCTTGATGAAGAGTCAAGTGGTGAAATTGTTTCACTAAAAGAAATCCTTGATGCCGATCGTGCCATTGTGGTTGGAAGAGCTGATGATGAACGGGTGCTTGAATTCTCAGATACTCTAAAATCACAACGAAGCATACTCAAACCAGGAGATTCCCTCTTGGCAAATCTTCGCTCAAACATTTTGCTAGAGCGACTACCAAAACCAGAAGTAGAAGAGTTGATACTTGAAGAAATTCCAGACATCACTTATGAAAATGTTGCGGGGCTAGATGCTCAGATTGAACAAATTAGAGATGCGGTAGAGCTTCCATTTATCCACGAAGATTTGTTTGCCGAACATCAACTCCCTGCCCCTAAAGGTATTTTGCTTTACGGTCCGCCTGGCTGTGGCAAAACCCTAATTGCAAAAGCAGTTGCCAATTCACTTGCCAATAATTTAAAAACCAATAACTTAAAAGAAAGAAGCGCAAGAAATTCAGCAGAAAATGTAGATGTCAAAAATGTAGACCCTAAAAAAGATACCAACACGAAAAATAAATCTAGCGACCAAAAACCAAGCAGCCACTTTATAAATATCAAGGGGCCTGAACTGCTAAACAAATATGTTGGCGAAACCGAGCGCCAAATTCGCCTCATCTTTCAACGGGCTAGAGAAAAATCAAAAGATGGAATGCCCGTGATTGTTTTCTTTGATGAAATGGAATCATTGTTTCGAATGAGGGGAAGTGGAATTAGCTCTGACATGGAATCAACGGTTGTGCCACAGCTGCTTTCAGAAATTGACGGGCTGGAATCGCTCAAGAATGTAATTGTTATAGGTGCTTCTAACCGAGAAGATTTAATCGACCCTGCAATACTTCGCCCCGGCAGGTTAGATGTAAAAATTAAAATTGAGCGACCAGATGCTGAAGCGGCACAGGCAATATTTGCCTGCTACTTGGTTGAAGATTTGCCAATCGCTGAAAGTGAAATCCAAGAAAAAGGTGGAGGGGATAAAGCTAAAGCTGTGCGCGCAATGATTGAAAAAACTGTTGAAGAGATGTATGCCACTGCTGAGCAAAACCGCTTCTTAGAGGTGACATATATGAACGGCGATAGAGAGGTGATGTATTTTAAAGATTTTGCTTCAGGAGCCATGATTGAAAACATTGTGCGTCGCGCCAAAAAGATTGCAATTAAGCGATTTCTACAATTGCCACAGGATACTGGTGGCAACGATAGCGCTTCTGAAAATGAAGGCGAAGATTTAAGAGGCATTATATTAGACGACTTGCTTTCAGCAGTTGCTCAAGAATTCCGTGAGCACGAGGATCTTCCAAACACCACTAATCCTGATGACTGGGCAAAGATTTCTGGAAAGAAAGGTCAACGTATTAACTTTGTTCGCACTCTTCTTCAAGATGAACAAGAGCAATCGTTTGGGGGGAAAACAATTGAACAAAAGGGGAGCGGGCAATACCTATAAAAGCAAATGGCAGTCAAAAAAATTTGTGGCATTGAAACTGAGTATGGAATCATCCACACTGGGAAACATGCAAGCCCTGACAATGATATTGGCCCCATTGTGGCTTCCTCAATGCTTATCAATTCGTATGTAGCAACAGCGATGGAAGGCTCACCCAGTTGGAATTTTGAACATGAATCACCAGGGCTTGACGCCAGAGGCTTTATGGCAGCCATTCAGCTCAACCCAGATTTAGAAGCTCAATTTATGAATGCCGTGCTAACAAACGGTGCTAGATATTATGTCGACCATGCCCACCCAGAATATTCATCGCCTGAATGCTCTGATGCTAAATCAGCCCTTATCTATGATAGGGCAGGC
>JAHRAM010000170.1 GCA_020027305.1 Acidimicrobiia bacterium
GGCAGGCACTGGCACATTTTCTGAAAAGATGATTATTGATTGGTAAAGATTATTGATTGGTAAAGATTGTTGATTAATAAATTGCTTAATCAATTACTTAAAAAAATGTGAAATAAAGCAATTGAAATAAATAAATTAACAATCAACTCTAAAATCTATCAAATCTATCAGGGTTTATTTTGCCTCTAATATATCCTTCTTCCCTCAAATTGAAAAATCCTCAAATTGAAAACGCAAAGAGGGCAGAGTCGAAAATAAAAATAAAACCACCTTCTATCAGCTGAGTAACTTCTATCAGCTCTTATCCATTTAATGAAAACACCTACAAAAAATTAAAAGATTGGAGAAAATTATGCTTTATGCATGTTGGTCGCTTAAAGGCGGCACAGGAACAACGAGCATTGCCACAGCACTTGCGCTGAACTTAGCTCGTGAAAATAAAACTGAAATACTACTGGTGGATTTGGCAGGCGACGCCTCTGCCGTGCTAGGAATTGCTAGCTCCACCCCCGTAGGAGTTGGCGATTGGCTCTCTGCCAAAGAAGATGCCGACCCTACTTCACTCAAACATTTAGAATATGAAATTATCTCAGGGCTACACCTTTTACCAAGGGGTCGTGCCCCCCTAGCTACTCTGTCAGAGGTTCTTCCTCCTGACGCTTTAGTGGCAGAGATGAGCTTTCAAACTTCTCTCTATGCTGAAAAATTTATCAAGCACCTAGCAAACGATAAGCGGATGGTGATCATTGATTGTGGCAATATTTGGGATGAAGCCCTTCACATCAGAACGCAAGGAGAATCACAACGTCCCGACATTCTCTATAGGCGGGCAGTGGTTAAAGCTGCCGATGTCTCTTGGTGTTTCACTCGCTCTTGCTATCTTTCGCTTAGACGGATGGCAGGGTTTCACATTCGAGCCAACGGAATAGTTTTTGTTCGGGAACAAGGCAGAGCTCTTTCAGCCAGAGACATTGAAGACATAACTGGGTCACCAATTATATTTGGGGTATCAGTTGAACCAGCAGTTATGACAGCTGTAGATTCTGGGTTGCTCTCTCACCGTTTGCCACGCCGACTCGAAAAGATGTTGGCAGATTTGTTTCCACCAGACAGCAAGACAAATGGAAAGAGTCACGAGAGAGGCACATCAAAAAATGAGAAAAGGGAGATAGAGGGTGAACCAATTAAATCTGGCGATTAAAAACAGACATAAACCACAAGATATAAGCAAAGTATGTCGCCTTTTAATGTCAGAACACAACTTTCAATCTATGGTTGAAAACGGCTTAACCCCCACGAAAAATTCACCTATATATAGGAGAACTTTTGAATTGGTTCACAAACTCCACCCACTAAAGGCAACTGCTAGCAGGCAAGCAATGGTAGAAGAAGTGCTAAACAACCTCTTGGGTTTAGGACCTTTGGAAACTTTGCTTCGCGATAAAGAAATCAATGAGATTATGATAAATGGGCCTGGGCAAGTTTGGATAGAGAAAAAAGGAAAGTTAATCTTGACTGAAATCTTTATAGGCTTGCCCGCCATCCAAACCCTCATAGAAAAAATAATTTCACCACTAGGGCTGAGAATCGACAGAACCAACCCACAAGTAGATGCTCGGCTAAAAGATGGATCGCGTGTTCACATCATTGCTCCCCCACTTGCCATTGATGGCCCATACATCACCATTCGCCGATTTCTAAAGCACAAATTCAACCTAAATGATTTTGGTTGTTCAAATACAACTAAAGAAATGCTATTAGAAGCTGTGGAAACCAGAAAGAACATTGTTATAAGTGGAGGCACTAGTACTGGCAAAACCACAATGCTTAATGTTTTAACTAGCCAAATCCAAAACCAGCGGATTGTCACAATAGAAGACACCGCTGAGCTTTCTCTCGATACTCAAAATTTGGTGCGCCTTCAAACCCGCTCTGCCAACGTAGAAGGAATTTGTGAAATTTCTCAGCGCGATTTGGTTAAGACTGCTTTAAGAATGCGCCCCGACAGAATTGTTTTGGGTGAAGCCAGAGGCGAAGAAGCCTTTGACATGATTCAAGCAATGAATACTGGAAATAACGGTAGCCTCTCAACTTGTCATGCAAACAGCACTGATGACACCTTGAGCCGCCTTGAAACCATGATGTTGATGGCAGACACTGGGCTAACCCTCGGTGCTATTAGGGAACAAATTAAATCAGCCCTAGATATAGTCATCTATTTGAAAAAAGCTGAAGATGGGAAAAGACAAGTAGCAAGCATAAAAGAAATACGATGAAAACAAAATTAAATCCGCCACTTAATCGCCCATTTAAACCTTCATTAAAAACTTGGGCGTATTTGAAGTTATCGTATTTGAAGGTGTCGCTTTTTAACAAGCAAAGCTCTTCTTACAAGCTAGGGCTGGCTGAATTTTGTGAATCTTTGGCACAAAACTTGCGATCTGGGTCATCTCTTCGCTCAGCAGTAGAAGAGGTGATAGACACTTGGCGCAACAATAGTGCAAATTTCAAAACAATAGATTCAGGGATAAAAAATGATTTAGAAAAACTTCGCCGCCAGCTTAATTTAGGCCTTGAAACAGCTGTTCAAAACTGGGCTGACAATGCCACAACGGGGCATTTAGACCATTCAACCCATTTAGCTGTAACGAATTTAACTGTAGCCAAGGCAAAACTCTCTTTTGCTCTTAAAGACACATTAGGCGGAAACCGCACTAGAGGAATAGAAGCATTAGCGCGCAACCTGCGAGAAGAGATTTCACTTGACGAAGAAATTTATGCCCTCTCTTCTCAAGCCAGATATTCTGCGCTAGTCATTGCACTTATGCCAGCAGGAATATTTTTTATATTTTCAGCGACTGATAGCGGTTATTTGGCATTTATGTTCACCACCCTTGTTGGACTTTTGTGCCTTTTAGTTGGGCTGACGTTAGATTTCTTAGGTGTATTTTGGATGGCGAAAATTTTAGAAGTTGAGAATTCTTCGCTTGCCATAAAAACTTCTACCCTTAAAAAGACAGGCAAAACATTTAAAACATTCCCTAGAAGTAAGAAAGCAATAATGATTGCTCTTTCTTCTGGCATAATAATTTCTTTAGCGGTCTCACTTATTATCGGTATTTTGTTTGGCATTGGCGTTTGGTACTGGCTCGCCATATTTAGAAACAAACGTTTAGAAGCAAAAACTAAAAGACACTACAAACTCGCACTTTCAAAAGAGTTGAGCAACTTAGTCGATTTCTATACAATGGCTCTTTCTTCTGGAATGACTATCCAGCTAGCAACTGAAGTTATCTTTGATTTTATTAGAACGAACAAACACAACATCTTGCCGTACTCTAAAAAGATTCTAAAAACAGTTCTAGATGAAGCCGCCCTAGGAACACCATTTGCTGATACATTTTCTACCTGCCCACCTTCATTTAGCCCTCTATCCTCAAAGCTGGCTGAATCCATTCGCTATGGCGGAGCACTTCTCCCTTCCCTATATGAAACCTCTACCCAAATTAAAGAAAGCAACCGCCGCCAACTTGAAACTGAAATTCGCAAAATCCCCATAAAGCTGCTCTTCCCACTAACTATCACCATATTGCCAGCCTTTGGTCTCTTAACCTTAACACCTCTAGTTGTCAGATCGCTTCAAACAATTTCATCAATTACATAAACACATAAAGGAGACAATTAAATGAAACAAGGAATTAAAAAAGCAACTACATTTATCTTTCAGCTTAAAAAGGTTGCCTCAAAAATGGTCGGCTCCATTCACTGGAGACAAACCTCAGCTCAGGGCACAGCTGAATATGCTCTAGTAATTCTAGGGGCAGCAACTCTTGCCACTCTATTTATTGCATGGCTGAACGATACTAATCGTATTGGCAACCTATTTGACCAAATTTTTCGCTCAATCGCAAAACTAATTTGAAACTAAAAGAAAAATCTGGGCAAGCAACTTTAGAGTTTGCACTTATCTTGCCTATGTTTGTTCTTTTGGGGCTATTGTTATTTCAAGTGGGCATTATTGTAAAGACAAAAATACTCCTGACCTATGCTACTAGCCGAGCAGCTGATGCCGTTTTAGAAATTCCCAAAAATGAAGAGGTGCCACCCACTTTATTTGAAGCAGAAACCATAGCAAGGCAAACCGTTGCAAATACATTTGGGGCAAAAAACATCGCTGTTTCCGTTAAGCGAACAAATTCTAACTTCATTGAAATAACATTAAGGCAACCAGTGCAAATTCTCATATCTAACAAACTAATTTCAACCATTACCCTCACTGAAACACTAACAGCACCATTTCCTTAATCGCTATTTAAATTTAGAGTAGCCTAGTTTTTATGAGTATTAAGGGAGACAAAAAGGGCAATAAAGATGATAAAGGGGCAAAAGAATAGTTTTGAAATTGAAGTTCCGCCTCAAACAAAGCATCTTGCACAAATCAGAAACTTCATAAAAGAAGTAATCAAGGCAGAAAGCTCTCTTGACGCAGAAAAGCTAGACGCTCTTCAACTATGTGTTACTGAAGCAGCATCCAACTCAATGGCGGCACTCAAAAATATAAAATCTAAAGAACCAATTTTGGTACGCCTTGATTTGTTTAGCAATCGCACAGAGGTAGAGATTAGAGATTACGGGCGTGGATTTGATGTAGCAAAATTTCTATCTCAATTTCCAGACAAGAAAGAAACAGCAAAAAAGATGGCAAAGCAAAAAATGAAAGAAAAAGGAATGGGGCTACCATTAATTTGTGCGCTATCGGATAAATATGAAATTAAGTCTTCGACTAAAGGAACTTCTATCCGATTGACTATATTAAATTAAGCAGAGAATAAAATGACTCAAGAAGGCAAAGAAAGACAGGTAGAAGAAGGTGCTGAATTTCAAACAGGGGAAATTTCAAATGCCCCTATGGATACAAGCCCAGTCTGGCTAAACCGAGGGAGCGTTCTAGCAAAATATATTGGTCGCCCCATCCATCGCTATTTTACAGAAGTCCAAGCCGCGGGTGGAATAGTGTTGATTGTTGCAACTGTGGTTGCCATTGTCTGGGCAAATACTTTTCGTGGGTCCTATGATTCTTTTTGGCATACCGAGATTGATATCTCCATCGCTGGAGTAGAGATTTTTCAAAACTCACTCGGGCATTTTGTAAACGACGTCTTAATGGTGCTGTTCTTTTTGGTAGCTGGGCTTGAGATTAAAAAAGAAATGGTGGCAGGCAGCCTTCGCAAATTTAAAGATGGCTCTCTACCTGTTATTGCAGCGGTGGGGGGAATGCTAGTGCCAGCACTTATTTTCGTGCTGTTCAATTTGGGCACTGATGATTTAAAAGGCTGGGCAATACCAACTGCCACTGACATCGCTTTTGCCATTGGCATTATTTCTCTGCTTGGAAACCGAATTCCTTCTACCTTCCGTGTCTTTTTATTGACATTATGTGTAGTAGACGACCTATTGGCTATTTTAGTAATTGCCCTGTTTTATTCAGGGGGCATAGAGTTTCCATGGCTCTTGGGTGCTGTAGCACTAGTAATTGTTCACTGGATTTGTAGGCGAGCTAGAGTCTGGTATACCCCACTTTATTTTGCACTAGGGATATTGCTCTGGTGGATGACTTATCGTTCAGGAGTTCACCCCACGGTGGCAGGTGTGGCTATTGGGTTTTTAATACCAGTTAAACCACTTCAAGAACGCCACGAATCTCAAGCCATTGCCTACTGGCTACAAGAAAAAGCACATGTATATGTGAGCGATGTTAGATGGGCAAATTTCCAACTTTCAGAATCTGTATCTGTGGGAGACCGAGTAATCGCCCATTTACACCCCATCACCAGCTTTTTCATTATTCCAATATTTGCGCTAGCTAACGCTGGAATAGATCTCTCAGGTGGAGTCTTTTCTAGCGCCTTAATCAATAGAGTAACCCTCGGGGTAATAGTTGGGCTTTTAGGAGGCAAACTTCTTGGCATAACGTTATTTACATTCATTGCTACCAAACTAAAAATATCTGAGCTGCCAGCAAAAATGAATTGGGGCGCTGTCAGCGGCTTGAGTATCTTGGCAGGAATCGGTTTCACAGTAGCAATATTTGTCAGCACTTTGGCATTTGGCGATGACGGAACAGGAAATTCCCTAACATCTTCACTAGGGCAAGCAAAATTTGGGATATTTCTTGCCTCATTTGTTGCAGCTCTCTTGGGAACGTTAATTTTGCATTTCGTCTATAACAAAAAAGGGTCGCTAAATGCCTAAAATGTTTTTTTGAAGGAAACATCAAATAAAATCAAAATGAATATATTGTGCTATCTTATTTATCAAAAATAAAAAACAAAAATAACACAGAGCAAATAATAATAGATGGCAATAGATGGTAATAAACAGATGGTAATAATATCGCAATAGCGATGTCTTAAATGAGAGTGCTAAAAACAAT
>JAHRAM010000182.1 GCA_020027305.1 Acidimicrobiia bacterium
AATTTTTTAAATAATAGAAAATAGCTTCTCCTGCGTTCTATTTTAATTTGCAAACCCTAAAAATTGAAGCAGAATCAAAAGGCACAAAAGCTATACGATATAAATTGCCTAGTCTTGATGAAATGAAATTATAGTGGAGCAATTTGCGCTCACTTTAGTTTGAGCGCAAAAATTTAACCGCTTAAATAAAGGGCGAATCAGAAATTTGCGCTCACTTGCCAATGAAAGCAAATTTTTAACCGCTTAAACAAGGGGCAAACAGAAAATTTGCTTGCAAAATGCATTACAAGCAAAAAATTTTCCGCATAATCAAACCATAGATAGAGATTTTGCTTGTAAATCGCTATTCCGTGGCATCTCATCCCAAGTTCGCCCGTGAAATTCTCGTCCATTAGATTTTTTACTTCGCTTCACGCCATCTTTTCCATAAGCACCCCACTGCTTAAAAAAGAATTTCACGCCAGCTGCTCGGCATTGCTTTTTTATGTTGCCAACCCATTTGCTTTCCATCGGTCTTGCCCCAACTCCACTTTCGCCACCAATAATTACCCAATCAATGTTTTTTAGCTTGATTTCACCAAGATCTTCAAGCAACGGCTCAATAGAAAGAAAGCGAATCTTGGCATTAATTTTCCGTAACTCATCAATTCGAGGAAGCCCAGACTTCTTGTTTTCAACTGAAACACCCAGCCAAGCATTGTCAGGCGCTTCACGAGTTTGAAAATATTGCCTCATTATCTTAGGGCGTTTTGTCAAAATCTGATAAGTGTGCTGTGGGGTTTTATCAATCGTTTCCATCACCTTATCTATAAAGCCAAATGGAACCTTAGGATGAAACAAGTCACTCATTGAATTCACAAAATACATAGTCGGAGTTCGCCGAGTCAAAGGTTGCCCCACCCGTTCAGGATGGCAAGTCACCTCAAACCCATTTTCATACCCATTCTTTTGCCCAGTTTTGCGCTCAAGCACTGCCCCCATAGCCTTCAACCGCCGAGCCATCACCTCTGCATAGCAGTTTTTACAGCCCGCCGATACTTTGGAACACCCCGTCACAGGATTCCAAGTCTTCTCAGTCCATTCAATCGCTGACATTACAAGTTGACATTATAATTGGTAACCATAATTAGTAATCTTATTTCACTATCTACCTATTGAGTATGTCATAGGGGTGAGACATTTTTGCGATAATTTAATAGATAATAGGGCACCTGTTCGTAAATTCCGAACAACTGATTGAAAATTCCGATAAATTCACACACAATCAATCAACCCCTCGACCATTTTGCCGATACCAAGAAAATGCTTGACAAAGAACAAATTTCCACAGATAATTAACAGGCAGGCCAAAAAACTGGCGAGTATTATTTATAAGAAAACAGGCACCAATCGCATTTTTGCCATTGTAAGCCTCGTAAAAAAGTCGGTAAGATTAGCAGTGACACTCACCAGAACAAAAAAGAAAATAGCTAATGGGACAAATAAGCAAAGAATTTGAACTTAACCTCGAAATTCTGAAATATTGTCGTGAGCAACTTGGATTATCAATGGAGAGGGTTGCAGAAAAAGTTGAAAAGATTGAATCAATAGAGACGGGAGAACAGCGACCAACCTACAAGCAACTGGAGAATCTAGCAGATTTATATGAAGTGCCAAGGTGGGTTTTTATATCAGATGCACTACCAGAAGAGTATCACTATAACACAAAACCAAGCTTTCGTAAATTTAAAAATTCCAATATCTTTAAGGAAAACGAAAAGGTTCGTAAGCTAATCATTAGGGTAGAGCAATACCGTGATTTATTTGTGGAGCTCAAAGAGGATCTAGGGGAGGCAATTTCTCCCTTTAGCGTTCCCGAATATCTCAATAGCTCCAACTTGCAAGAAGTGGTCAATATTGTACGAAAGTGGTTAAACCTGAGTCCACCAGCGAATTTTGATGAACTCAGACAAAAACTTGAAGCAAAAAGTATATTTATATTTTTAAGCAACAAACAGACAGATTGGTCTTTTATATGTAAAGTGTCTTTTCGCGGTTTGTGTATACAGCATGATGTCATGCCAATTATCATTATCAATGATTCAGATTCCAATAAAGCACAATCATTTACCCTGATGCACGAGTTGGGTCACTTGCTGAAGAATCAAACATCTATAGATAGCTGGCAAGAAAACGAGACTGAAATTGAAAAGTGGTGTGATAGGTTCGCTGGGAGTGTTTTGATACTAAAGCATCAAGTGCTTCCAGTGAAAACGGGAAAGGCAATTAAAAAAACAAAAGCTAAAGTAAGAATTAAAAGCAAGGAA
>JAHRAM010000210.1 GCA_020027305.1 Acidimicrobiia bacterium
GATATCGCTACCTGAAACAATTTAGCCCATTATCTATTTTTTATTTGGTTGCGGAATTTATATTTAGGTGTAATTTATATTTATGCCTATTCGCCAGCCAAAAAATACAAGAGCCATCGTAGTTGGAGTTGTCGGGCTTCTGGTCGGCATCAGCGTGGTGATTGTCTTTATTGTTTTGGGGCAGCGGGGCGACATCACCATCAACGTTGAGGAAGGCGATTTAAATGTGGGAAAGATTAAGGTGCTGGAAAATCAGCTAGCAAGTGGCAGCCCTGTACTTATTGAAAATCGAAATAATAGTGCGGGGTCAGTTTATATTTCAAAAGATGAATTTGGAGAATGGGTGGCGTTCAGCCAGCAAGTGAATGTTTGTAATGGGTCGGTAGTTTGGCCTAAGGGTGGTGTGCGGTTTGAATATGTTGGAGCAACTGATGACCCATGTGCTTCAGCTTTGGCTGACGACACATTAATCTTTGGAATGGATGGATGCCTGCTTCCGCCAGTGCCAGTTGAGGATCATTCTGTAGGGCTAACGCACTATCCAACCCGAATTGAAAAAGATGGTTCGTCAGAGGTTTTATTGGTGGAGTTAAAAAGCTCAACGACTGGGTTTTGCTTTGAGCAGTTTTTAAAACAAACGGGAGAACAATAAGGGCAATGGCAACAAAGAGCAAAATCCCCTAAACTAAAAATATGCTTCTAACTGAAATCGACCACATCGCCATTGCCGTAAACGACCTTGCTTCCGCCGTAGATTA
This sequence comes from Acidimicrobiia bacterium, assembly GCA_020027305.1. Classification (GTDB taxonomy): domain Bacteria; phylum Actinomycetota; class Acidimicrobiia; order Acidimicrobiales; family Hopanoidiivorantaceae; genus JAHRAM01. Next base: position 759 of record JAHRAM010000210.1, read on the forward strand.
TTATGAACGAGCTTTTGGCGCAGAAGTTCATCACCGAGAAATCGTTGAGCGAGACGGAGTGGAAGAGGCGTTGCTGAAGGTGGCAGATTCTTATATTCAACTCACAGCTGCCACAAGAGATGACTCCCCCATTGCTAAATTTCTTGAAAAACGGGGTGAGGGATTACACCATGTCGGCTATCGGGTTGATGATTGCCAAGCTGCCCTTGATGCAATGATTGCTGCTGGGGCCACCCCCATAGATAAGGCGCCTCGCCCAGGATCGAGGGGAACAACTGTGGCATTCATCCATCCCAAAGGGTCGCTTGGAACTCTCATTGAATTAGTGGAAGAATAGCCAGCAAACAAAATAACCAAGTCGCCAAAAGAGAGGCAGAAGTTGAGCCATGTAACCGTCCATCTAGTTGACGGAACTTATGAACTTTTTCGCCACTATTTTGCCGTGCCATCTAAAATTCATAAAGGGCAAGAGGTGGCTGCCGTCAGAGGCACACTCAGGTCGCTAGTTGCACTTATGGTTGACCCGCCTTTTGGGTCTGCCCCTGCCACCCACATCGGCATAGCCACCGACAGCAAAGTGGAATCGTTTAGAAACGAACTTTATGAGGGCTATAAAGATGGTTCTGGGATTGAAAAAGATTTACTCTCTCAGTTTCCGCTGTTAGATGAAGGATTGCAGCTGGCTGGCTTTCAGCTCTGGGCAGAAAAAAAATATGAAGCAGATGACGCTCTTGCTTCTGCTGCCAAAAAGTTCGCCAAATCAAAGCGGGTGGGGCAAGTCGTTATCTACACAGCCGACAAAGACTTAACCCAGTGCATTACAAAAGATGGGAAGGTTAGCCAGTTTGACCGAGTGCGTGAAAAGCATTACCGATATAAAGATGTGGTTGAGAAATTTGGGGTTCCGCCAGAATCAATACCTGACTATCTGGCACTTGTGGGCGATAGTGCCGATGGAATCCCTGGCCTTTCAGGGTTTGGAGCAAAGACAGCAGCCACACTGCTTCAAAAATATAAGTTCATAGAAAAAATCCCCAAAGAAGTTGGCCTGTGGGATGTCGCACTTAGGGGCGCCGACAAACTAGCAAAAACTTTTTGCGAATGCCGAGACGACGCCCTGCTTTACAAAAAACTCACAACCCTAGTTTCTAACGCCGAGATTGGAACCCTAGATGAGCTCAAATGGAGAGGCCCAAAACTCAACACTATGTCAGGCGCAAAATCGGGCTCTCAATCAAACACTGATTCAAATGCCAAATCAGAATTCGAAAAATTCTGTTCCACAATCGCTGCCCCCGACATCTACGAAAAACTCAGCGGGTTTTAAATCATAAATTTTAATTTCACACACAACCTATTAAATTAAAAATATGTCTGAAGCGAAACCATTTAAGATTGCGGTTACCAATGAAGTGCTTGACGATTTGAAGCAGAGGCTGGGGAATGCTCGCTGGCCTGAGTCGGTGAAAAATACTGGTTGGGATTTGGGAATTCCCGTTGACTACATGAAAGAGGTTTGTGATTATTGGCAAAATGACTACGACTGGCGAAAACGAGAAGAGCTACTAAACCGCTTTGACCAGTTCACGATGGAGATTGACGGGCTAAATATCCACTTCATACACGCCCGCTCTAAGCACGAAAACGCCCTCCCTATCATTATCACTCACGGCTGGCCTGGCAGCGTTGTGGAATTCCAAAAAATCATTGAGCCGCTCATCGACCCTGAAGCCCATGGTGGAAGCAGTGAAGATGCCTTCCATGTGATTTGCCCATCGCTTCCTGGCTATGGCTTTTCTGAAATCCCCCTAGAGCTGGGCTGGAGCACTGAAAAGATTGGGCATGCTTGGGTAAAGCTGGCTTCCAATTTGGGATACGACAAATATCTAGCACAAGGGGGCGACTGGGGGGCAATGGTCACAACTCGAATCGGGCAATTTGATGAAGAGCATTGTATGGGAATCCATCTAAACATGCCGATTGCTGGCCCCGACCCTGAAACGATGGATAGCCTGACACCTGAAGAGCAAGCCTCTCTAGAATCGCTTGCCCACTATGACCGCTGGGATTCAGGATATTCCAAACAACAATCCTCTCGCCCACAAACTTTGGCCTACGGGCTGACTGACTCTCCCGCTGGGCAAGCTGCTTGGATTATTGAAAAATTCTGGGCATGGACAGATTGTGACGGCCACCCTGAAAATGTTTTGACCCGAGATGAGTTGCTAGACAATGTAATGCTCTATTGGTGCACTGCCACAGCAGGCTCTTCTGGCCGCCTATATTATGAGAGCTTTCACCAAGAGGCTGAAAATGCGGGCATTGAAGTGAACATCCCCACTGGGTGCTGCATTTATCCAAAAGAAATCATCCGTGCCTCTAGACGTTGGGCTGAAAAGCGATACAAGAACATCATCCACTGGACCGACCAAGACAAGGGCGGACACTTTGCTGCCTTTGAGCAACCCGAGCTATATGTGGAAGACGTGCGAAAGTTCGCAAAGAACTTCCGCTAAAAAATCTTGTGGGCTTCATAAAACACCTCGACAAAAAATATCTGGCAAATTAAATATTTGAGGGGGAAAGAACAAAACTTCAACCATTCCCCTAATTATCTAATAGGTCTGTAAAATTAGAATGCAAGAAAAAGAGAGCAAAAACTTCCAAAGAACAGAAAATAATGGCAAAAAAGACGGCATCTAAAACTCCTGCCAAAAAAAGTACTACAAAACCTAAAGCTACTTCTTCTAAAGGTGCTTCAGCGAGTAAAACAAAAGGTGGCACAAAAAACGTTGCTAAGCCAAAACCTCAAGTGGCAAATAATGACACCAAAGGAATGGCAAGCGGCCTGAAAGATTTAGAGAGCCGTCAAAAAGAGGCGTTAGCAGCTGGCCCCGAAAGAGCAATTGACCGCCAGTATGAAAAGGGCAAGATGCTGGCACGGGAGCGAATCGACTACCTGCTAGATGAGGGCTCATTTCACGAAATCGATATGTTGGCTCGCCACAGGGCAAGTGAAAGCGGGCTGACCGAACGCCCTTATACTGATGGCGTAATCACGGGATGGGGAACCGTGGATGGGAAAAAGATTTTCTTATTCGCGCAAGATTTCACTGTGTTTGGTGGAGCTCTGGGCGAAGTCTTTGCTGAAAAGATTCACAAGGTTATGGATTTAGCGCTGTCGGTGGGAGTTCCATTTGTGGGGCTAAACGATGGAGCAGGCGCGCGCATCCAAGAAGGCGTGGTGAGTCTAGATTCGTATGGCGGAATATTTTTTAGAAATGTCAAATCCTCGGGCATTATCCCCCAGATTTCTGTCATCTTGGGGCCGTGTGCTGGCGGAGCGGTTTATAGCCCAGCTATGACCGACTTCATTTTTATGGTGCGTGAGAAATCTCATATGTTCATCACTGGCCCAGATGTGGTGAAAACCGTCACGGGCGAAGACATTTCGCTTGAAGATTTGGGGGGCGCAAAGAGCCACTCCTCTAAATCGGGTGTGGCAACTTTCGTGGGCGACAGCGAGCAAGAAGTTCTAGACGAAGTGAAATATCTGCTCAGCTATCTACCCGCGAACAATGTGGAACAAGCCCCCTACTTCCCCCCGACTGACGACCCAAACAGGCTTTGCTCAGAACTTACTGCTCTCATGCCAGATAGCCCAAATGTGCCTTATGATATGAAAGAGGTCATTTCATCCATCGTAGATGACGGCGAGCTTATGGAATATTTCCCAAGTTGGGGGCAAAACATCATTTGCGGGTTCGCTCGCCTAAACGGACACACGGTCGGTGTGGTTGGAAATCAACCCGCCGTGCTGGCAGGGGTGCTTGACATTGAATGCTCCTCAAAGGCTGCACGATTTGTGCGAACTTGTGATGCCTTCAACATTCCGCTCCTTACCCTAGTAGATGTGCCTGGCTTTTTGCCTGGGGTTGACCAAGAACACGGCGGAATAATTCGCCACGGAGCAAAACTGCTTTACGCCTATTGTGAAGCTACCGTGCCTCGCATTCAAGTCATCACGCGGAAAGCTTATGGCGGGGCCTATGTGGTTATGGATTCAAAATCAATCGGGTCTGACCTGTGCTTTGCTTGGCCGACAGCTGAGATTGCAGTGATGGGGCCACAGGGCGCAGTTGAAATTATCCATCGCCGTGAGTTAAGTGAAGCAGACGACCCAGATGCCAAACGCCAAGAACTGCTTGACAACTATATTGAGCGATTTTCTAACCCATACATTGCTGCCGAACGTGGCTATATTGATGATGTCATCGACCCCGCCGATACAAGAAAGAAAGTCATTGCTGGGTTTGAAATCTTACGTTCCAAAAAAGAGGAGCTTCGCCCGAGAAAGCATGGTTCCATTCCGCTCTAAGCCCAATGGAATCCAATATTGAAATCACGCCTGTCAAAAGCACTTTGACCCCCTCAGAAGATGAGTTGGCAGCCATCGTGGCAGCAGTTCGCCAACTTGCTCAGCTAAGAAGTGCTGACTCTTTGGAAAGTTCTT
>JAHRAM010000212.1 GCA_020027305.1 Acidimicrobiia bacterium
ACGTATTGAACCATGCCTCGCTCGCCCAGTTCCTTTTTGGCGCCAAGGCTTTGCTCCTCCGCCTCTGACTTCCCCACGACTTTTGGTTTTGTGAGTACCAGCCCGTTTGGCTGCCAACTGTGCGTTAACGACTTGGTGCATCACGCCCACGTTTGGCTCAATCCCAAACACCGACTTATCAAGCTCTAGCTTTGACTTTTCTTCTCCTTTTGAATCTAATACTGAAACTTTTGGCATTTTCTTGGTTCTCTTGGTTCTTGTTTTTCTTGGTTTTCTTGGTTCTTGTTTTTCTTTCGTTCTTTTTTGCTCTCGCCTACTAGCTGGCCTTCACTGGAACTTTTATGGCATTTCTTATAACAACCGTTGCACCTTTAACTCCTGGAACAGAGCCTTTCACAGCGATAGTTTGTTCAGCAGTGTCAACGTTTACTACTTCAAGATTCAAAATGGTAACTCTGTCTCGCCCCATTCGCCCTGGCATCTTTTTGCCCCTAAAAATTCTAGATGGGGTAGCACACTGCCCCACCGCACCAGGTTTTCTATGAACTTTGTGCGCCCCATGAGAAGCGGGCGACCCAGCAAACCCATAACGTTTTACAGTTCCAGCAAATCCTTTGCCCTTGCTGACTGACGTGGCATCGACTTTTTCTCCAGCTTCAAATATGTCTAAGGGGATTTCTTGCCCGATTTCATACTGGCTAACATCATCTAATCGTAATTCCATCAGTCGTGCCCCTGGCTCAACACCAGTATTTTCAAAATGCCCGAGTGCTGGCTTAGACAAGCGATTTGTGTTCCTCTCACCCGTCGTAACTTGGATGGCATCATATCCATCAGTATCTTTGGTTTTTACCTGAACTACTCGACAAGGGCTAACATCAATTAGAGTAACTGGCACAGCACGATCTTGGTCGTCCCAGATTTGCGTCATAGACGCTTTTTTGCCAATTATTGCCTTTTGCATTTTCGCATTCTTGTTTTTTTGCTTTTTCTTCGATTTTCTTTGCTTTTCTTTGCTTTTCTTTTGCTCTTCTTGCTTCTTTATTTTTTACCCAGCCACAATAGAAAGCAAAAAACCCTTGAGTTAACTCATGAAATTAACACAAGGGGTGACACATTTTTATTGTGCCGCATCCTGTGCCACATGGTTCCCGCAGGCCTTTGCAGACTAATGCAGACACCTAAATGCTAGCTGGATTTATCGCAATTTCCAACTTTTACAAGTTAGGGTTGTGCCTATTGAAAGTTGCAAGTCTTGAAAAGCAGCAGCCATTTAAGATTTAGACAACTGCTTAAAATTTAGATTGCTTAAAGCTGTTGGATTTTAATCTCAATGTCAATTCCCGCTGGCAGCGCCAGTCGTTGAAGAGAGTCAACTGTTTTTTGAGTGGGCTTTAAAATGTCAAGCAACCGCTTGTGGATTCGCATTTCGAAATGCTCACGGCTGTCTTTGTCTTTATGGGGTGAACGAATAACTGTGAACGTATGTTTTTCAGTGGGAAGTGGAATCGGTCCACGCACCTCAGCTTGAGTTCGCTCAACTGTATCGACTATGCGGATAGCAGAATCGTCAATGACTTTGTGGTCGTAAGCCCTCAAGCGAATTCTAATTTTTTGCTTGGGGGGCATTTTTGGACTTATTCCAAAATCTTGGTGACTGCACCAGCACCAACTGTTCTGCCGCCTTCACGGATGGCAAAACGCAATCCCTCATCCATAGCGATTGGGGCAATGAGCTCAACGGTCATCTTGGTATTGTCTCCTGGCATACACATTTCTGTTCCTTCTGGCAAAATGGCTTGTCCAGTAACATCGGTCGTGCGGAAATAAAACTGCGGGCGATAACCATCAAAGAATGGCTTGTGCCTTCCGCCTTCTTCTTTTGTTAGAACATAAACTTCAGCTTCAAACTTGGTGTGAGGCGATATCGACTTGGGCTTTGCCAAAACCTGCCCGCGCTGAACTTCTTCTTTATCAGTTCCACGGAGCAAAACGCCAACATTATCGCCAGCACGTCCTTCATCTAGAATCTTTCTAAACATCTCAACGCCAGTACAAACTGTAGAAGTTGTTTCTTTGATTCCGACAATCTCAATAGTATCGTTGGTTTTGATGATGCCTTGTTCAATTCTGCCAGTCACAACAGTTCCACGACCAGTAATTGAAAACACATCTTCAATC
>JAHRAM010000071.1 GCA_020027305.1 Acidimicrobiia bacterium
GTTGATGCTGGGCGTCTATTTCATAACACTCCTAGCATTGAGTTTATAACTCAGTTTTCTACCCCTGTTCTTACCGTGGCAGAAGGTTTTGTCTCAGCTCTGCCTGCAAGTGCTTACTTTAAAGAAATTACGCAACGTATGGGAGTAGAGCCTGCCATGATTTCAATTGGTACACCAATTTGGTCAAAAGAGGAGTATGAAGACACTCTTGATATGGAAATGGCAGGTTGGGTAGACAGCCATCCTGAAGGATTTGTCGACCTTTTATCTGTTAACGTTCCAATGAAGAAAAGCAAGCTCAAGTCTTTTGTTGAAAGTGCTGAACACTTGGCAGATGAATTGTTCGACATTGTCTATTTTAACCCTGAAAAAGACAAGATGTTTGGAGATGTAGTGAGCGAAGAAGAAGCAGAGGCGGGTGAAGTTGCAGGAGGGGGCAGCCAAACAGAACAAACATTACATGACAGCTCAAAAGGATAATTGAATAAGTAAAAATAAAAATGTCAGATACCCAAAATTCAGAAAGCGTCCACGAATTATTAGGCGAAGATTCAATAAGTGAATCTATCGCACAAAGCGAGGGTGTTAAGGAGCTCTACGACGAGGTAAATGAAGAAATTCTTTCTGAGATTATCAGTCGAACTCAAGCTGGAGATACCAAGACTGAAATCCGAGCTTATATTGATGGCGCTCTGTCTGACATGATGAATGAGCGAGATAGAAAGGCCTATACCGCAGGCATTTCTGTATTTACAAAAGAGGAGCGAGATCAACTTCGCCAACTATTTTTCCAGATGCTTGGGGCAGGCAAGCTAGAGGCATGGCTTAAAATTAGTGGAGCAGAAAATGTCTACCTCTTTGGGTCTGGTAGAGTTGTTATCAAATTTAACAATGGGGAATCAAAGAGCTTTCCATCTGCAATTAGTTCTGATGCCGAGCTAATTGAAACCATTCGTTTCTTAGCCTCTTCTCGTGCTAGAACTAGCCGTCGGTTTGATACGGCTGCACCAATCCTTGACCTTAGGTTGCCCTCTGGACATCGTTTGTTTGCTGTGATGAGTGTATCTAATGAGCCCTATGTCGTTATCCGTTACCATAACACTGAAAAGCTGAATCTAGATCGTTTAGCTGATTTTGGAACGCTTCAGCCTGAGATGGTGGAGTTTTTTAGAGCTGCCATTAAGCCGCCTCGCCCTGCCAACATGTTAATTAGTGGTGGAACCTCAACTGGTAAAACCACTACTCTTCGTGCATTTCTTGCTGAAGTTCCCAAAGAAGAAATACTTGTTACCATTGAAGACACCTTGGAGCTTCAGCTATCTCAATCTGGGCAACACGAAAATTGCTTTGAGCTAGAAACTCGTGAGGCAAACGTGGAAGGCATTGGTGCAATCACTATGTATGACTTAACTAAAGCTGCTCTTCGAATGGCGCCTAACCGAGTAATCATTGGTGAGGTTCGTGGGGCAGAAATTATGCAGTTACTTAATGCTATGGGGCAAGGTAACGATGGCTCTATTGGAACCATTCACGCTGATTCTTCTGAAGCCGTGGTTTCTAGGATTTTGACTTATTCTCAACGTTCTGAAGATGCTTCCAGCCCAGACTTTGTTCTTCGACAAATTGGCCAAACTCTAGATATTATTGTCTTTATTTCTTTACTTCCTGGACAAAAGCGAAAGGTTACTTCTGTTCGAGAGGTTCTAGGCTATTCAAAAGGCGAAGTTTATACCTCAGAGATTTTTTCAATGGATAAAGACTATAACGTTCAATATATACGTGCGCCCCACCCAAACGGGAAACTCATTGAAAAGTTAGATGCTGTTGGTTATGATATCTCTAAACTTGGGAATCCTCAGATTAAAACTCATATTAACTTTCAATCAGATGAAGAAGCTGCAGGTGGAAAAAGCGTAATAAGCGATGATGAAAGAAGGAATGGCAAGACTACACAAGAAGATATACCAAGTGGAAATGGAGCTTCGGCGAAGTCGGAAAAACTTGTTACATAATTACTAGAACGGAACAATCAAATGACAGCTCTATCAGTAATATTTGGAATAATGGCTGCTTCTGGCATTCTCTTATTTATCTCAGGTTTTCGCGAACCAGCCCCCAAACGCGCTGGTTCTGAAGCCCCATCAATATTTGGCACTAGGGGGCGAAGTGAAATTTCTAGTGATGTAATTAAAAACTTTATTCAACAGGTTAAAACTTCGCGCCTCGTTCAGTTCAAACTCTTTTTGATGGTGACTTTAGCGGTCGCTTTTTATATGGGCACTGGTTGGGTAGTGGCTGGGCTTTTTGGCTTTGTCGCAGGCTGGGCATTGCCTGATATCTCCTCTTCATTTGCTGCTCAGCGGCGTTCTGTTAATGAAGTGGAAGCCTATGAAATTTGGACAGCCCAGCTTGCGAACCTTATCAGTGCTGGCAACCATATTTCCAACTCTATTTCAATTTCTCAAGCTGGCGCCCCTATTGCAATTAGAGAAAGCGTTCAAACACTTGCTGCTGAGGTTGAAATACTTGGTCTGCTTCCCGCTCTAGACAATTTTGCAGAACGTGCCCGTTCGCCTTATTCTGATCAGTTGGTATTAGGGCTGAAGGTGGCCTATGAAGGTGGAACTAAAATCGCAGAGGTTTTTCAAGAATTGTCAGATGTCTTTAGAAAAGAAATTGAAGTGCTGAAACGTGCAGAGAGTTCTCGTCAAGCAGTCAATACCCAAATCCTTTTATCATTAGGTGTTAGTTTTGCATTGGTCATTATATTGGTAGTCATTAACCGTGGTTACCTAGAGCCATTTGACACGGGGATTGGGCAAGTGTTTTTAGCCATCTCTGTGACACTGTTTTCATCAGCACTGGTGATTATTAGACGTTATACCATTGTGGGTGTTCGTCCAAGGCTTATTGTAGATGCCTCATACCTTGAAGATGATAAAGAGTATCAACGTGAGCTAAAGAAGAAAGATCGAAAAGAGAGACAAGATGCACGAAAAAAACGTGTTGCTGAAATGCTTAGAGGAAGAGAAATTGAGGAAGGCGAACTTGATGAACTCGAGCTTGATGAATCCACAAACTTTGAATCAACAAAATAGGTAAGGCAACAAAATGATTATCGCACTTATCTTCGCTGTTATAATAGTCGTTGGATTTTTTATAATTGTTAGCGGTGGAAAACCCAAGCCAGTTCCGCCACTAAGAGAAATTTTTCCTAGCGCAACACAAGTTCCAGACTCGCGCCCTTATTATGCCCCTGCCTTCAAAAAGGGACTTCTTGAAAATCTTTCAGGCGATAAAAAAGATGCGAAAGAAAAACGTGCTGTTAAAAAGACAGTTGCAGGAAGAATTACTGCCTATGTTATAGAAGGGCTAAGTGCAGGCGATAAACCTAAGCATCTCATTACAATTGGGAGATCACAAGAAGAACACGCCAACATTAAAATTCTTACGGCAGCACTTGGCGCAATAATACTTCTTGCCTTCTATGCAATTTTTTCATTAGGGGGGGTGGTTTCATTTAACCCTATTATTGCTATATTAGCAGTACTTATCGGTACCCCAATTGGATTTATTTTGCCAGATAACGTGCTTAAATCAAGGGCTTTGAAGCTACGGCTTGAGTTTGACTCTGCGTTTTATAGTTGGCTAGATGTTGTATCGCAATATTTGAGCACTGGTGAAGAAGCTAGCAATGCTATGGTTAAGGCAGCATCCCTTTCTCAAACGTGGCCATTTAAGTTGCTGTATTCCTCCCTTAGTTTGGCACAGCTAAGAACTATGCCTGTATATGTTGGGTTAGAAAATCTAGCACACGAACGGGGATTGGAGAATTTGAACAACTTAAAGGAAGCTTTAAAGCTTTCGTCAGATCATGGTATTGAAATTAGCAACACATTACGTTCGTTCATTCAGTCATATCGTGACCAATCTATTATTGATGCAGAGACCAAAGTTAAGTCATTTGCAGAACAAGCTGCCCTTCCTTTGGGGATGGTCGTCTTGGCATTTCTTATTCTGATTGCTTATCCAGGCATCAGCGGTCTACTTGGTAGCTCTGGCTTTGGCGCTATATCTGGAGACTTTGGTAGTAGTTCTACTGATATTCCTGACATTGATGAACCATAATTTATGGTTTAAATCTTTCTAATCTAATTGCTGGTTTTTAGTAAAAATTGGCGAAAAACCACTATAAATAAGAACTAAAAAAAATTCGCTTAGTGCCTTGCAATTTTAGAATTCTTTCATATACTTATATAAGTGTTAATGCTTAATGGTTAAAGTTATACAATTCAACCTGTAGCTTTAACTAAAATTAAATAAACAAAAATGAAAAGGAGAAAAAGATGAATTTACTATTCATTATTTTGCCAGTTGCAATATTGGCAGTCACCATGAGTGCACGTCTTTTGAGTGGGGTAAAACCAGCTCTCTCAGATGAACGAGGTGTAGCACTTGAAACCGTAATCATTACAGCTGTGCTGGCACTTGCTGGCGCCGCAGCTGCTGTGGTTATCTATAACGTTGTTAAAAGTAGCGGTAACGAGGTTAAGACAAATGCCGATAAAGGTTGTGGTGGTACACAATCTGCTCTTTTAGCAAGTGCCAAAACTATTCCTAGTTGCACAAAAACACCATAGGTTGCAAAGCAGCGAACAAGGTTTTTTTAATATAAAAGGTTCTTGACAAAAAGATTCTTAGTCTAAAAGTCATTAAGCCAAACATATTTCAAAACCTAGAACGTAAAGAATCCCCTGCTCTTTTAGAGTGGGGGTTTTCTTTTTTGGTTTAATGTATTAAATGTTTTATAAATGTAGGCAAGCAAGCGCTCTATAAATTATGAATGCTGGTAAAAACTTCTATTTAATTTGGCCTACTTGTTTTATGTGCCTATTTTATGTGCTTACCTTCAAATACTCTATAAGCATTAGGAAGTATGGTAATTTGACAATATGGAAATTGAAAAACGAGGAGACTGGAGTCGAGGCAAAATTATTGCGGTAGCATCTGCCGCCGTTATTTTAATAGTTGTTATTGTCTTGGCAGTTACTCTTTGGAGCTAGCGCCTGTTCGCCAATCGCCCCCCCTTATCACCCCAGCCTAAAGAAGCCTGCTTACAGACTCTTCCACAACGTGTGCTTCTGCCAATTTTTTGGCAACCCCATTTCATGAAGGGGTATTTTAGGATAGTCACTAAATAGTTTTTCCACTTTTATATGCCAATCACTCGGTGGCAAAACATGTTTGAGCAGGTGGCGACACATGAAAAGAACGAAACCAGAACGGCGATAATTTATTTTGTCCCCTATGTGCCATTCTGGATACTTTTTTTGATGAAGAGTTTGAGGTGTGCGTGTGAGCCCCTTATTCCAAAAGCGAGAATGGTGGGCGCATTGATTCCGAACTGTCAGCAATGTTTTTAGCCAGCTATAAAATACATCATTTTTCAGGTTAACACTTGAAGGCAGATTAAAATATGCGGCAACCCCTCTTCTAATTTTGTGCTTGGTAGCCATGTAGAAATTGACAACATTACCCATATCCATTAATTCCGCCATCATCCAAAGTGGGAGAACCTCATCTTTGTAATATTTTTTGGAACTTGTCACAAAGTCTTCAGTTGAATTTTTTGTTCTTTGTTTTAAGTCGCTCAAGAAAAAGTTGTATTTGTATTTAGAAAAATTGGGAAGGTTTGAGTGTTTGGTGTATCCCGCTTCTCCATACAGATGGACAAATTCGTATGTTAGGCGAGAGCGCAAAGCGATTTCTATTTCGCTTATTGCCTCAAATATAAGTATTCGTAGTTCTTTATCAAATTTGTAGAGAGCTAAAACAGATTTGAGGGTAGTGTTGGGCTGAATGATATTAGACTTCTTGCTTGGTTGAAACGATGATATATAGCCTTTGAGCCTAAAGTAATCTATAGAAGATAATATTCCTTCTAGTTCTTGTGGTTCAGCGACAAGTCCTCTTTCCCTTAAAATCTCAGCTTGCTCTTTGTATGTAATTGGTTTTTCAAGATACTTCATCATTTTGCTTTCAAAAAATTCCTTAATTTAAAATCCATCAAACAGGTTTATACGACCTTGATAAGTCGTGGGGATATGAAAAAGATAGAAGGGATAAAGTGGATATGTGGATATATAAGAGGGGCAAAAGCTTCCCTTATACTTCAATAGCACCCCCCCATCTTTTTGCTTGCAAGCAGAGGCACGGGGGGGGCATTAATTTTTATTATATCATTCTTTATAAACCAAAGTTTAAATTTTCACACTTTTTTGTTTTTGCCCCATGCGAAGAATTGGCGTTATAAATGATTCTGCCGCGTTCAAATATTATAAACAGAAGGGAATTTTTGTCGCAGAGTATGATATGATAAATATTGCTTACTCCCCGCAAATTCTATGAGTTGGCTTGCCAGATTTTAGTAACAAGCGGGGAGTGTTTTCGTTATAAGCACTTAACTGGTTTTTGGCAAAATTTGGTATTTTGGTCAATAATTAAATAAAAAA
>JAHRAM010000002.1 GCA_020027305.1 Acidimicrobiia bacterium
CGGTTGTTTTTTATATATAGAAGGCAACCCCTATCCAAATAAAATACATATTCGCTCAGTTGAGCCTCTCACCCGCGCCAATGAAGATCCTTGGTTTGGGGACTATCACCGAAATAGTATTTGCAAACCAGATGGATTGCCAGTCTTAGAAAGTATTGAGATGACGCGCTCCATCCGTCGAGGAGACTTTATTGACTAATAAACCCCACCCATTTGGCTTTTAACAAATTTTTATAAAATCTTTATTAAGTTTTTAATAAGCGCCATCATATTCAAATATAGATGGTACGCAGAAATGTTTTAGACGGCTCACTTTCAAATAGCCGATTTTCAAATAGCTCACGTTCAAATAGCTCATTTTCAAATAGCCCACTTTCAGATGATAGGGGAATCACGCTCCCAACGGTTATTTTGTCAGCAGTCCTTGCTCTTGCCGCTGCTGCTGCTGGAGTCGTCATATATAATGCTGTCAGAAGTCGCGCCAACACTCTAGATGAAATTGCCTCTGTAGTTGAAGGTGTTGAAGAGTCTTTTGATCGTGCCAGAAGAATAGAGAGGCAATTAATCCCAGATAGATTAGCAGACCGACTATTTGAAGGTGACGAACCAGAAACCACAATAAAGGGCGATGGAATATCAGATGTGTTTTATTTGGCAGAAGGGGTCTGCCCGAATCTTGAAACCCGCCACTGGCACTCAACAATTGATAATGGAAGAGACACAGACTCAACCGAACAAAACAGAGATGCAACAGATAACCCAGCCGACAGAGTTCCAAAAAAGTTATATCCACAAGTAAAGCAGAGAGGAGGCTTAATAGCAAATTCGCCTTACAGATCCAATCCAACCATAACAACTGTTAGTAAAAACTGGATAGAAGCAGATGGCTCTACGGTAATACTTTCACCTATATATGCAAGTGATAGATGCAGTTATAAAGCTACCGATGACTACACTTCACACATTTCAGATTTGTCTATGTATTACAAAGCAGATGGAAGCCCTTCATTCGTTACGACTGCAGCTAATTACACCAATGATTTGCCCCTCTTAAAATTCACAGCGCTATCTCCTTTGAGATACTCAGACTGCCTCAGGTCTGGGTTGACTCCAGTTAGCATCCTAGAAAAATCTACTTGCGAGCTACACTTTAAGGCACTAACAGTCAACAATTCAGAAAGGATAAACACTGGAAGTGTAGGTGCCGTTCAAAGAGCTAGTTGGCAATTAATATCATATTGTGCTATCAAGGGGGGCTTTATTCCATTCGTTCCAATTCCAAGCACAGTCAGAGAAACTTATGAAACAACCAACTTCAATCAATGCGTTGTTTCACTTGAAGATACAGATAGAACCTGTTCGCTGGCAGGGCTTGGGCTAAGAGACTCCATATCCGAGACAACACCCCTTCAGGGATTTTATGTAAGTGGCATAGACCAACGATGCACAATCACAGAAACCAGCAGGGTGCCAAGCATGGTGGCAGTTGATGGCACTACTCGCATTTCATACACACCACTTCCTTCCCCAGCTCCTGAAGCTTGTGTGTATTGGCGAGTAGAAGAAAAAAATTATTTTGGATCAAGATTTGGTTCAGAGTGTCAATATACCCCTAAATTCACTATTACCAAAGAATCTTGTGAAGCCGTTGGTCTCAAACTCAAAGTAAAAATACCAGAAAGTGCCTGTTATTACAAGGTGACAGACCAAAACCCTGAATGCCCAGAAATATTTAAAGTTAACCGCGAAACTGGCAAAGCACAATGCCAAGAGCCGCTTGGAAATGTCCCTGCCCAGTGGGAAAGGGTGTGTCTTGGCTGGCAAAATACAATTTCTACAGTCTATAATGAAAGAGGAACAGCGGTAAGTGACGACTTGAGCAGTGTTTATGCATATTACTCATCAGATACAGATACATATAGGTGTTCCTTCAAAAACAGGCATACCAATGGCGCCCGTGAGTGTTTGAGTTTTGGATATGAACCTGGTGCTACCGCTGGAGAATGTGAAGTCATAGGTAGGCGGTCATACAACCCTCGCCCTTATGCTCCAACTTGTGCTGTTATGCGTGCTACGCCATATCATACAAGCCAAGATCAGTTGTTTTCAATCACTGGTTTAGAGCTTGCTTTTAGAAACAGAGGTTCTATTAGTGGAGCTTCACCTTCTGACATCACACCAGCTATTAAAAACAATACCACTCCAGATTCTAATGATTTTTTCTATGACTATAACAGAAATGTTTTTCCAAACATCAACTCACAGTTGCCTTATTATTATGACCGAATAATTAAGCCAGCTGTTGAATCTTATTTAACTAGCGGAACTCGATACACAGAGTTGTGGTTGCCCTCGCAATTCCCGACTGGCAATGTTTCTGTATCTAGAACGTTTGGTCAAAACGGATACCCATCTAAGACCTCTAAGGATGATCCGACAGAAACTAGCCCAGTTGATTTTGTCTATAGCCGTAGGTCGCCCAGCGCCCTTAACAATTGTGATGACTATAAGCAGTTCTATCGCCCATTGCACATTGAGAAATCATCTAGTAGCACTGAAACATATACAGTTGGTTACAACGACCAGAACAAATCATTGATATGTGGAACCACCGATAAGAATTTTTGGGAGCCTAGATATTATCTTGATGTGCTTACTACCCAAACTTCTTATCCTGCTGGTAATCATTGCCCGTCAAGCACCACAGTATGTGCTGGCAAAAAGACTGGAACTAACCTATACAGAGAATGTGGACTTGTTGGCACAGACACTTCCTTTACTCGCCCTGCAGAAATTTCTAATTCGGCGTTTGATTTTCAAAATGATGACAAAAGCCACCCTATCAATACCTTTGTTAAGGAATGTCAAGACATTGGTTATACAAAGGGAGACACTGAATTGTTTGACTACAAAGACTATGCGAGCGCTCTTCCAAAAAGGAGCAATATAGATGAAGATGGGATTGAAGTCATTCCTCCCGGTTCTTACACTGGTAGCATTGTTGCAGATAGCTTAATCCTCCCAACCAAACATTGGGTTTCGCCAGCACGAGAAATCATTCAAACCTATCACGACCGCACGAGTTCCCCTTCCGCCCGAGACCAATTGCGGTTTCATTATAATTTTTGGGTCAGGTCAGATGCTCGCGAAGACAATCTCAACCCTGAAACCCTCTTTTACCTTTTGACAGATGAGGGGCTCAAATGGACTCGCTATGGATTAACTGAGATGTTGAACCACATTCAAAGTCAAACCTTAAGTAATAAGGATGCCGTTTTGCGATTTTCTAACAGCGCGAATTTCAATGCGAGAAACCATAGCAGTGTGTTTGCTTTTCAGGCGCTATGGAATCCAGACATGCCTAGTGCAGGAAATGCTGGATATTTTTCAGGCGGAGGGTTTGGTGCCCACAGGGGTGGGGCTTCTTCAAATCTGACCTACTATGCTCCTTATAGCGAGCAAACATGTGAGTTCAAAGTTCAAATGACTGCATCAGCTCAGGTGCAGGCATTCTTTCGGGCTTGCCAATCGCTAGGCACATATTTTCCAACTCGCTTTAGTTATCACAAGCCTATTGAGGTGAAAAATTTTGCTGCTGAAAGCATTATATTTCGAACAGATGGAACGTTGCCAACCCAAGACAATTTCGGTCATTGGCGTTCAGCTCTTTTAACCGAAGAAAGTAATGGGGTTAAGCACAAGCATCCATCCTTAATAAAATATGGCAATGCGAACTATAACCCACCCACTTATTTCCACTTGAAAACCGACAGAAGCAACGGCTATTTTTATTGTGAGGCAAACCCCGATAGGGGAACAGAAGCGGGCAAAATAACTGCCACTCGCACAAGCGCAAATACATATACAGTAAACAATTCAGCTTGTCAAAAATTAAATGACGCCCTTGTTGACACTGATGGAAAAGTGGCAAAGCCAAACAGCACATCATTTGAAACGATTTCAGAGATGTCTAGCAACTCTGCCGATATAGAAGCAGCTTCTGCCCTTGGGTTTGTCGGGCATAAAGAAGGGCCTTATGATTATTATCCTTGTAAGTGGCGTGCGCCTTTTAAGGGAAACCCATTTGGGCGCTAAAAATTCTAAATTAAAAAAATCCCCTTAGTGCCTTGCAATTTAAAAATTTTGCTATATAGTTAGTTAAGAGTTTTATAACTACAAAACAGACAAAACAATTTAAATAAACTTAAACAATTTTTAAATTTAGACAATTTAAACAATAAGAG
>JAHRAM010000078.1 GCA_020027305.1 Acidimicrobiia bacterium
GAAGCGGATGATGTCTTTTCCAATTAAGTGATAGGCGTTTTGCCACCAAGAATTAAAGCTGTCTTCATCTCGCCCATAGCCAGCTGCTGTGGCATAGTTAATGAGCGCGTCATACCAAACATAAAAAGTGGTGAAAGCACAAAGCGAAACAAAAATATGAAAAATGGCGATGACATAAAAAATGGTGAAAGCATAAAGAGGGGCGAAAATATGAAAAATGGCAAAAAGGTAGAAGGGCTTGTTGAAAAAATCTATTCGGCAGGAACTGCTGCTGGGCTAGATGCCATCGGATTTTCAGATGCCTCTGATTTCACCCAAACTTTTGATGCACTGACAGAGCGAAAGCAACTCGGCTATGGGGCGGGCATGAATTTCACATTTAAAAATCCAAAGCGCTCAACTAGCCCCAACCAAACTCTTCCCAGCGTCCACTCAATCATCACTGCTGGCTATCACTATGGAAAAGAAGATGATGGCGAAAACAAAATTAATGAAATGCTGGCAATCGAAAATTGTGAGACGCAGAAAGAAGAAGGGAAAGAAACTAGCAAAAATAAAACTGGCAAGCCTGCCATAATGAATACTGATAAACATAATACTGGCAAATCTAATATAGGCAAAACAAACATAGGCAGAGCAAATATAGCCAAATATGCCCGCCAAGATTTCTACAAAAAACTCAGAAGCGGGCTAGAAGAAATTGCAGCAGTGCTAAAAGCTGCTGGCTATAAGTCCGTTATCCTCTCTGATGATAATGCGTTAGTAGACAGAGCAGCAGCACACAGAGCAGGGCTTGCTTGGTATGGAAAAAACTCAAATCTAATATTTCGGCGCTCCAATGAAAATCGCCCCAATGAAAACAAGGAAGAAAATGGGAAGGAGCAAAAAAACATAGGCAGCTACTTTGTCATTGGGTCGGTTTTAACTGATGCCGATTTAAGCGACTATTTTCAGGCAGAGCCATTGCCAAGTGAATGTGGGTCGTGTGTTAGTTGTATAAAAAAATGCCCGACAGGTGCGATTCTCAACGATGGAACAATTGATGCAAGAAAGTGCCTTGCTTGGTTACTCCAGAAAACAGGGATGTTTCCCGCCGAACATCGAATAGCGCTTTCAAACCGAATATATGGGTGCGATGATTGTCAAACGGCTTGCCCGATAAACAAGCAATCGAGCATGGTCGGTAAAGCCACTCGACAAGAAATTGTGACTCTAAATTCATCTAACGGAAATTATTCGCCAGCAAACGAAACCATAGAGCAAAAAATTCAAAGAGATGTTGCAGAAGAAAATACAATACAAGAAACAGACATTCTAGAGCCAGATGTGTTTGAGATTCTTGAAGCCACAGATGATGAACTTTTAGAAAGGTTCGCACATTTCTACATTCCCAAGCGAGACCCAAAATATCTCAGGCGAAACGCACTTATTGCCCTCGCAAATATTTTTGCGCCAAATATTTTCACTGGCGATAAACACTTGGATAAATATTTTGCTGAAAATAAAACACGAAAAGAAAAGCGAAATCAAAAAGTAATTACAAAAGAAAGTGAAGTATCAAAAATAAACGGAAACACAAAAACAAAATCAAACAAAAGCCAGAAACTTCAAACAAAAATCCTCCAAACACTTAAAACCTATTTAACACATAGCGACCCAATCCTTCGTGCCCATGCGGTTTGGGCGGCAAAACGTTTAAACCAATTTGAACTTCTTTCCACTCAGTTTTTTTCACCGCAGCTGCACACATTGCCCCCACAATCAAAACCGAATTATGAAACCGACCCACTGGTTTTAGAAGAGCTGAGGCGCCCAGCGTAAACTAAAAACAACAATAAAATGAAGCACCTTTTAGCCACAAATGACTTTCCGCCGAAAATCGGTGGCATTCAAAATTATCTTTGGGAGCTGTGGAAGAGGCTTCCGAGCGAGAGCTTTGCCGTGCTTACCCGCCCACACAAGCCCGACCAAAACGCCGAACAAAAATTTGACAAAGGCGAACCCTATGACATTCATCGCTCAAACCAAAGTTTGCTGTTGCCCACCTCAAAGCAAGCTACAGAAATAAAGACACTGGCAGAAAAGGTGAAGACAGAGATGTTGATATTTGATCCTGCACTACCGCTTGGTCATCTTGCCCCAAAAATGAACTACAAATATGGGCTGGTTTTTCACGGGGCAGAAATCAATATTCCCGCCAAGCTACCATTTTTGAAAAGCCGCCTAAAGAAAACAATTGCTAATGCCGAACTCATTATTACTGCCAGCCAATGGGCAGCCGATGAGGCAAAGAGACTTTTTTCTAATCGATCTCGCCACAATTTTTTATCTATTAACAATTTTCCGCCGTGCCACTACATTCCGCCAGGCGTTGATACTGACAGGTTTGTTCCGCTACCTAAAGATAAAAAGCAAAAAATCAGAACCAGCTATGGCGTGGAACCCGAAACATTTCTTGTGGTTTGTGTGAGCCGTTTGGTTCCTCGAAAAGGGATTGATGTGCTAATCAAAGCGGTGGCAGAAGTGGCGAGTTTCAAAAACGCACAGAACGAACAAATTGGCAAAAGCGAAGCCACCTCTCATCCACCCATCAAACTGCTAATCGCTGGCACTGGCAGAGATGAAAAGCGCCTCCAAAAACTCATTAGAAAAACAAATGCTCCAGCGCAGCTACTTGGCAGAGTTGGTGATGCCGAGCTGCCAGAAATATATGGCATCGGCGATGTATTTTCAATGCCGTGTCGAACTCGCTGGATGGGGATGGAGCAAGAAGGATTTGGGATTGTGTTTATGGAGGCTGCTAGCTGTGGGGTTCCATCCATTGCAGGAAAAAGTGGTGGAGCTACTGAAGCGGTGGTTGAAAATGAAACAGGTATTATTTTGGATGACCCTTCAGATGTTGGCTCTCTCGCACAAACATTGCTGTTGCTTATAGGCAACAGAAAAAAGCTGGAAGAGATGGGGGAGAAAGCGCGAAAGCGAGCAGTAGCGCAGTTTAACTATGACTTATTGGCAGCCAAGCTGGCAAAAATCCTAAACTGCTAACAAAGATAAACTTATCTATAAAAGTCGGCATGCAAATACAATTACAAACAAATACAATTACAAATTTGACACAAGAAAACAAACAAAATGGTAAAACAAACAAAATGACAAGCGAAAAAACGATAGACGAAAAAATCACAAACACCAAGACCGCAGAAAATAACATAGCCAGCAGTTGGACTGAGATATTTCAGCTCAATGGAGCTTGGACGTTGAAGTTTTCCATTCTAGGTTCAGCCATCTTTGCAGTTTCTGTCACGTTGGCAACCATTTGGGCTTCCCTTTTGCCTCTAAACACCGTTGTTTCCCTAACACTTTTTTCAGCTGGAATAATCTTCTATATATATGCCATGGTGGTGGCAGCTGCTAGAAGTCGCTATGAGCAATTAACCGTTGCTGCTATATTTATGCTGGCAGGCGCCAAGCGGAAAAAAGTCACGTTGGCGTTTTATATTATGCTGGCGCTCGTCACTACGCTAGCTATAACTGCGTCTGCCATTAGACTTTGGACAGCTACAGCGTTTTCTATTTTGGCGCCAACTTACATTTTGAGTTTAATGGGAGTATGGGGGGCTAAATATGAAAAATATGGAAACAATTTGATAGCGACTGACAGTTCTATAAAAAACCAAACACAACCCAACAATAATAAGGCACAAAATAATGGCACAGAAAGTTTTTGAAGAAATCCCAGTTGATGCATCGCCTCAGTATTGCCTTGATGTCATCACCAATTTTGAGGATTATCCATCTTGGGCGAGCGACATAAAAGAAGTGGAAGTGTTGCGAAGGGATTCAGAGGGGCGGGGCAACCTAGTATCTTTTCGCGCAGCAGCAATCGGGCGGAGCATTAGCTATACCCTTGAATATTTTTATGCCGATGACCCTCTACGTTGTGCTTGGCAACTGACAGAAGGCGAGTTGCTAAAAATCTTGTCGGGCAAATATGAGTTTGAGCCAGAAGGTGATGGCGGCAAAACACTCGTGAAATATGGTTTGGCAGTAGATTTAGAGGTTCCTCTAATGAGCTTTGTCAAACGCCGTCTGGAATCTCGCTTGCTGAACGCTGCCCTCACCGATTTTAGAAATCGGGTTGAGTCACAAGCCGACCAAATTGCAGGTTAATCAAAAACCACTTCTGCTGTGCTGTCTTTTACCATTGGGCTAGATATTGGTGGCACAAATATCCGCTGTGTGAAACTTAGCGCTAGCAACGAAATAATATGTGAAGCCCACCAGCCTTTGCCAGACAATTTGAAAGACTTGATTTTGGTTGTCACCGATTTAATCGTTGAGTGCGTGTTTGGCGAGAGTAGGGATGTGATTAAAAGCACTGATTCTGTTACAGATGAGTTCGAAGTTAGCGATGCCAGAGGCGACAATGCTGGAAGTGTAAATGATTCTGCAGTGAGTGAAATCACGATTGGAATAGGATGTGCGGGAACGGTCACACCAGATGGCACAATTGTTAACTCTCCAAATATTCTTTATTTAGATGGCGTGAACTTGAAAGACGAAATATCTGCAGCTCTTCAAAAGAGAAATAAAAGCAAAAATAAATTGCCAAATAAATTGCCAAATGAGCCACCTAACAAGTTGGCGGGAAACAAGCTGTCAAACCCTGCGGTAGAAAATCCAAACAACACTCTTATTAAAAGTGTCGTCGTTAAAAACCTAGTTATTGAAAACGATGTTTTCACTGCCACTACAGCCGAGCTGCGATTTGGGAAAGACGTAAACGATGATTTCATTTTTATTGCGTTTGGAACTGGGATTGGTGCTGGGCGAGTTATAGATGGCAAACAATATAGAGGTGCCAACAACTTTTTTGGAGAGGTCGGGCATACGGTTGTTACCGAAAGGCAAGATTTACCAGTTTGTGGATGTGGGCGAGTCGGATGCTTTGAGCAGATGGCATCTAGTGTAGCCATTCCTAGAATGATTGCTGAAATGAGTCAGCACATTCCAAAAGGCGCTACAGTTGAAGACATTTCTAATTTGGCATCTGGTTTAAAATCTAACAATTTGAAAACTGATTTAACAAAGAGCTTGAGTCTCAGCACAGAAAAAGTAGACAGACAAACACAAAAAGAAGAAAGCAAAAGCAAGAATGCCAGCCATGAAGCCTTTGAAATCATTGATGTTCTAACTGATTGGATGGTTGTGGGTCTAAAAAACATTGCCAAAATATGTGACCCTGGGCTTATCGTTTTATCTGGAGGTCTAATGAATGGAATTATCCTAGAAACTCTACAAGAAAAAATCGCCAAATTTGAAGCAGCAGAATTTCCGCCTATAAAACTTGCCATACACAATCAATTAGGTGGAGCAATCGGGGCAGCACTTTTGGCAGGCCTCTCAAATCAGAACTAGGTGCTTGTGTTGACAAAACAATTGGCCCAGCGCTTTTTGCGAACATAGAGAATTGGAAGCCGTTAAATTAAGAAGCTATTAAATTAAGTGAGAAATCACTTATCTAAATGTAAAATTTTCTAAAAGCAAAGTTTAAGACATGAATATTGGAATACTCACAGGGGGCGGAGATTGCCCAGGCTTGAATGCTGTTGTTCGAGCAGTCGTGAGAAAGGCTGAAAAATATCATGGCGATACTGTCATCGGTTTTAGAAATGGTTGGCAAGGCGTTATAGAAGACGACTCCGAGCCTCTCACAATTGAAAAAATGCGTGGAACATTGCCAAGGGGTGGAACTGTGCTTGGAACATCTCGCATTCAGCCGTTTGCCGTTGAAGGTGGCGTTGAAAAAAGTAAAGAGACCCTTGCTCACCACAAAATAGATGCCCTCATCGTGATTGGTGGTGATGGCACATTGTCGGTGGCAGTTGATTTTCAAAATGAAACAGGTTTCAATGTGGTTGGGGTGCCAAAGACGATAGACAATGACATTTCAGGAACCGACATGACATTTGGTTTTATGACTGCTGTTCAAACTGCCACAGATGCCATCGACCGTCTTCATACCACTGCCGAATCTCACGATCGCATTATGGTGGTAGAGGTGATGGGAAGAAATTCAGGACACATTGCAGTTTGGGCAGGCATTGCTGGGGGAGCGACTTTGACACTCATCCCCGAAGAGCCTTTTGACATTGAAAAGATTTGTTCGGCCCTAAAAGCTCGCCACGCCACAAATCGTTTTGCTTCAATTGTGGTGGTGGCAGAAGGGGCTCGCCCGATTGATGGAACTATGGAATCCATACAGTCAGAAACTGATGAGTTTGGGCATGTTCAATTGGGTGGGATTGGCGAACGAGTGGCAAAAGAGGTTGAAACAAGAACGGGTTTGACCTGTCGCTCAATTTCTTTAAGCTACATTCAACGGGGTGGCACTCCCTCTGCTTTTGACAGAGTGCTTTGCACCAGTTTTGGGGTAGAAGCCGTTGATGCCGTGCATGAAAAAGATTTTGGCAAAATGATGTCTTATCAAAAGGGCAAGGTCACTCGGGTGAAGCTAGAAAAGTCAAAATCTTCCCCAGTTGGTGAAGACCTAATTAATGTCGCTAAGACTTTCTTTTTGCCCGGGATGAATTAGAGGCTGAATTAGCGCCTTGCCACTCTTCCATTGCGCGCAAAACTAGCACCACAATAATTGCCACTCCTACGCTGGCAACAACTGCCCCTCCTAAAGCATAAAGCCCTAGGCGAATTCCACAATTTGAATCGCATTGGATGTCTTGATAGGCATACCCGATTATTCCGCCACCCGCTCCAGCCACACATATTGCAAGGAATGCCATAACCTGTGCCAGCCTGCTAGGTTTTGCCGAACGTAGGGGCGGTTGATTTTTTGAAGCGCCCTCTAATTGATTCATATTTTTCAATTATTGAAGCACTTTAGTTGCTTCTTGGCGCAGCAAATGATCTGCCAACACAAGACACACCATTGCCTCAACTACAGCAACCGCTCGTGGAAGCACACAAGGATCATGCCTTCCTTTAGCAGCCAGAGTTGTTTCTGTGCCAGATGTGTCGACTGTCTGTTGCTCAATACCAATTGTTGAAGTCGGCTTGAAGGCCACTGTGACCAAAATATCTTCTCCATTTGAAATGCCCCCTTGAATGCCCCCAGACCTGTTTGTTTCTGTGGCGATTTTGCCATCTTCATTTTTGAAGGCATCGTTGTGCTGGCTGCCAGTCATTTCTGCACCAGCAAAACCGCTTCCAACCTCCATGCCTTTTGCAGCAGGGATTGAAAGAAGTGCCTTTGCCAACTCTGCATCTAGTTTGTCAAAAACAGGCTCACCTAGCCCAGCAGGAATTCCCTTAACCCTACATTGAATAACCCCACCCAAAGAATCTTTTGCATCCCTTGCTTGTTCAATGGCCTTTTCAATTTGTTTTGCAGCTTTAGGGTCGGGGCAACGAGTTGGGTTAGCTTCAACTGTTTCAAGGGTTATTTCGCCCACATCAACATCGGCTGAAATTTTTCCAACTTGGCTAACCCACGCCAAGACCTCTGCATTTTCAGCATGCGCCAAGAGCTTTCTTGCTATAGCCCCAGCAGCAACCCTACCGATAGTTTCTCTGGCACTTGCTCTGCCCCCACCTCGATGGTCGCGAATGCCATATTTTTCCATCGTGGTAAAGTCGGCATGGCCTGGGCGAAGAACATCTTTCAAGTCGTCATAATCTTCTGACTTGGCATCTTGGTTTCTCACTCCAAGTGAAATGGGGGTTCCCAAAGTTTTGCCTTCAAAAACTCCAGCGATAATGTGAACGGCATCTGTTTCATCCCGTTGAGTGGTTAGGTCGCTTTGCCCTGGTCGGCGTCTGTCTAAATCGTGCTGAATTTCTTCAAGGGTTATCGGCAGAAGTGGCGGGCACCCATCAATCACAACTCCAATGCCACCGCCGTGCGACTCGCCATAAGTGGTGATTGAAAACAGTTTTCCAAATTGATTTCCCATATTCTTAAAATAGCAGTTTTTTACCTTATTTTGTGGGGAAATTAGTAGCCTCTAATTAGTGGAAAAATTGTTGAGTAATGGAAATTCTTTCTAGTCTCCCAGTCAGTGACCCGTCTGCTGTCGCGCTTGGGGTGTTTGATGGGGTTCATTTGGGACATATTCATATTTTAAACCGTGCCAAAGAGTGCGCCGAGCGTTTGGAGTGCGCTGCCACCGTTGTTACTTTTGACCCACACCCTGCTGTGGTTTTGCGCCCCGAAAGTGCCCCCGCTATGTTAACTAGCATTTCTCAGAGGCTTGCGCTGTTTGAAAAGGCTGGAATAGATCGCACATACGTATTGGATTTTAATCTAGAGATGGCAAACTGGGAGCCAGAAGATTTTGTGCGAGATGTTCTTGTTGAGAAGTTGCAGACAAAAGTTGTGACAGCAGGTGAGGATTTTCATTTTGGGTTTGGGAGAAAGGGCGACATGGAAAGGTTGACTGAATACGGTGAGGAGTTGGGCTTTTCAGTTGAGACTGTGCCGATGTTGTTTCAAAAAGAAAAAGTTGAGCCGATTTCATCTACTGCCATTCGGCGGGCGCTGGCTGGAGGCGAAGTTCGCTTAGCAGCCGAAATGCTAGGGCGACCTTATGCTGTTGAAGGCGAAGTTGTAATGGGCGACCAACGGGGAAGACAAATCGGGTTTCCAACTGCCAACATCCCTGTTTCTTATGACAAAGCTTGGCCAGCAGATGGGGTATATGCTGGCTGGTTTACATACGAAGAAAAGACTCAACTTCCTTGCGCTATAAATATTGGCAGGCGGCCGACTTTTTATGAGCATGCCGAACATTCAGTGCTTGAAGCTCACATTTTAGATTTTGATGCTGACCTCTATGGAAAGTTTGTAAAGGTTGAGTTCTTTGATTTCATAAGGAGCGAGCGCCGTTTCAAGGGAGTGGATGAATTGGTCGTGCAACTCAAAAAAGATGTTGAACAAATTCGAGGCATCCTCGCCAGTTAAAATATATTTATTTTTTTGTTGGCGCAAAAAATTTTTACCTGACTCCTAAGTCGCCTTTTACTTTTTTCAGTTATCGTTAAAGAGCTACCCATACAATGATGCAATTTTTACAAGGTTGCTGTTTCAGTTCTATACAAACTAAAATTAGATTTACATTTGTTGTATAGCTCAACTTATATTTTGGCTTGCAAATTTACATTATAAATTATAAAAGGAGAGGCAAGAGATGTTTCAAATAAAAAACAAGACAAAAAAACAGTTGTTGTTTGGTGTTTCAATTCTTTTGGCTGTTCCACTTTTGCTTGCTGGGTTATTGGCATCTTGTTCACACGATTCTTCTGGCTCATCAACTACTAACCCAACCAACACAAATTCAAGCGCCCCGCCCTTACCGCTAAGAGCATCTGCCTGTAATGGCGCCAGTAGCTCTTTTGATAAGAACGGAGATGGAAAAGTGAAAATGGGGGTCGCTACTCCAGGCCCAAGAGATGATGGCGGATATTACCAAGCACTTGTTGAAACCGCCCAAAGAATTTCCAAACAAAACTGCTATGAGGATGTAGTCGTGGTAGACAAGATTTCTCCAGCAGAAGCTGAGCCACTTTTGAGAGGGCTTGCCCAGCAGGATGTCGATTTTATTGCGGTGGGTGGAACCGACATTGCTACTCCGCTAAAGAACCTCATCCCTGATTTCCCAAAAATAGTGTGGTATTGCAACTGTGGTTCAAACTATGAAGAAATCGATCGCCTCATCCAAAGCCGAGATGATTCCTCTGAGATTAATTTCACAGCGGGTGCAGCTGTGGGGCTGTTGTTAGAAAGAAGCCCTGCTGGAAAATCGGGTGAAGGGCGGGCGCTTTTTCTCGGGTGTTGTGATTTAGATTTTGAGCGGGAATCTTTTGTAGCGTTTGAGCGAGGGCTGAAGGCAAAGAACTCAGGTTTTGAAGCGACCTATGTTCCAACTGGTGCCTTCACTTTTGATTTCAACAATGTTGATGAGGCAGTTCAGGCGCTCGAAGCAAGAAAGGATGATGTAGATGCCGTCTATCCATTTTTGGGCGGAGCACATGAGCCAGTAGTTCAGCGAGCTAATCGCGAAAATATAATAACCTTATCGGCTGGGGCGTCTAATGTTTGTGAGCGAACTGACCTTAATTATGATGTTGCCGTTCGATTTGATGCTGGCGACTACCTAGATACTATTTTGAGTGAAATCATTTCGGGTGAATTAGCCGAGGGAGAAATTCGGGTTTTTAGAGTTGGGGTAGATGACGAAGTGGGAGCAAAAATTTGTAACCCAACCCCTGAAGAAGAAGCACTCCTCAATGCCATCTATACACAGATTGGGGCTGGTGACTTAAAATCTCTCTTTGCCGAAATTAAGGCAGAGGTCTATGGTTAGACACCCTTTCCTTTTTCTGCTTGCCAAACATTTCGCCAAGCACCAAATAAATAAATGCGCCTTAAAAACATAAGCAAATCTTTTGACAATCCTACGGCAACTTTTGAAAGCTCGCAGGCATTTAGTTTTTTAGATAGTGCCAACTCAGAGCGAGAGGCGATATTGGCATGTGACGAAGTGAGTTTAGATTTTGAGGCAGGAAAAGTTTATTGCCTGCTGGGTAATAATGGCGCTGGCAAATCAACATTGGTGAAAATCATTGCGGGAATTCTTCGGCCAGATAGTGGAGAGATTGAGCTAGGTGGAATTTCTTATTCGGCAGTGACGCCAGAAAAGGCAAAGCAATTGAAAATCTCAATGGTTCACCAAGGGTTTAGCTTGGTAGAGCAGCTAACGGTTTTAGAAAATCTTCAACTGGCTAATCAACCCTTAGGAAAAGCAAGTCTGTTAAAAAATCCTAGGCAACAGTTTGGGGATTATTCAAGCCAAGCATTTTTTGATGGCTTGGCGGCCAGTGGTAAAGATGGTGCTGAGGATAATGCCAAATATGACGTCAAAGATAGTACCAAAGATGATGTTATGGATGACGTCAAAGATAGCGGTGAGGATAATGCCAAATATGATGTTATACGAGATATGCCTAATAGTGGAAAGAACAATTTATTGGGTGATTTATTCAGCGACTTGCTTAGCAAGCCTAATTTAAGGTCTCGAGTGTCTGGTCTAGACATTGCTTCTAGGCAACAACTAGAAATCTTAAAGGCGCTTCATCCATTGCCAGCGGTGCTGATTTTAGATGAGCCGACTGCTTTTCTTCCCTCTGATTTGGTTGAAGGGTTAAAAGTGTTGATTAAAAAACTGGCAGCCGAACATAACTGCACAGTGATTTTTATCAGCCATGATTTAGATGAGGTGAAAGATATCGCCGATTCAATTGTTGTGATGGAAGAAGGCAGGGTAGTGGAAGAAGCTACTTCCCTTGCGCAGGTCAAATATAGTCGGGCTGAAACTCGCCAAACCTTGGCATCTTCTGTGTCAGAAACTGAAAGCCCTGTGCTTTGCTTTGAGAATTTTAAATTGGATGAATTCGGTGCATCTGGAGCGCCTACAAATTTTTGGCAAAATACAAAAAGTCACGGACCTCTCAATTTGGAGCTTTTGCCCGGCGAGATAGTTGCAATAACAGGTGAGCAAAACTTAGGTAACTCTTCATCTAGGTTGATGGAAATATTTTTAGGCACAAAAAGTGTTGGCAAAAGCAAACGTAAGAAAAAGCGCAATAAGGGATATAGCGGAAAAATACTTATAGCCAATCCGTTTATGAAAGACAATTCATTTACAAAAGGCAGTCTGTTTAGAAAAAGCAAGGCCAAGAAAAACAAATTCAAGGCAAGTAAGTCTGAAAAAAGTGGCGAGCTACTCGAGTTGTTTCCAAATATTTTTGGAGCAATTCATCTGGTGGGCATCGCTCTGCTTCCTAAAGATACCAGCACGGCTTCTATCCCAGATATGACCGTTGCTGAAAATATGTTTTTATTTGAGCCAGTGACGAGCTGGGGCATTCGCAAGCACTCTACAATGAGAAAAGCAACTCTAAAACTGATGGATGAATATGATATTTCCCCTAGAAATCCGCGCCTGAAAATGACAGAGCTGTCGGGCGGAAACCAGCGGCGAGCGCTTTTAGCAAGGGAGCTTTCGGCAAACCCGAATGTGCTTATTATTGAAGGTCTGACAGAAGGGCTTGACATAAATGCTGCTGACGATATGGTTTGGAGCATTCAACGGGCTGCCGCTAAAGGAACTGCTGTCTTGATGCTCACCAACGATGAGGATTTAACAAAATATGCCCACAGGAAAATTGCTATCTAATAGATTTATCAAACCGCTGATGTCTAAGTCGTGGTTGAACCTCATAACGTTATATGTGGGTTGTATTTTGGCAGTCGTTGTCATTGTGGCAATTATTTTAGAAATGACTGGTGGGTCGTGGAGTGAGTCGCTCTCGGCATTCACAAAGGGAAGCCTGACTAACCCAGGGGCATGGGGAAACACATTAACATTTTCTGCCCCGCTGGCATTGGTGGCTTTGGGTGCGGTCGTGAGTTTCAATTCTGGTTTTATAAACATCGGGCAAGAAGGGCAACTTGTGATAGGTGGCGCCGTTGCAGCTTTTGTCGGCATACACTCCGAAGGTAGCGATGAGTTGATTCTTATCTCAATGCTTCTTTCAGGAGCCTTAGCTGGTTCTTCTTGGAGTGCCATTGCTGCCCGCTTGAGATTTTGGCGAGGAGTGCCAGAGGTGCTGACTTCTTTGTTGCTTGTGTTTGTTGCCTATCAGGTTTCTGGCTATGGCTTAAAAGAAACATTTTTATTGGCAGATGGGGATGCTCCTGTTGGAAGCAGAAATGTAAGTTCTCCTCAAGTGATTGGCCGCTTGCCAGATTTCAAAATATTTGGAAACTCGATTTCTGTTTCTATATTTATAATGCTTGGGCTGGCTCTCGTTCTATGGTTTGTTTTGACAAAAACTAATGTTGGTTTTAGACTCCGCTTGCTTGGCAAGAGCCGTCAGGTTGCTAAACGCGTTGGTATTTCTGAAAAGAGATATGGAAAACGGGCACTAAATATTTCAGGGGCAGCTGCTGGGTTGGCTGGGGCAGTAGTGCTTGCTAGCGGAATCACCGACTTTAGGTTTCTGCCAGGTTTTTCATTAAACATAGGGTGGACAGGGTTGCTCGTTGCCCTCATCGCCAGAAATCGCGCTTGGCTAGTGGTTCCTGTGTCGTTGTTGTTTGCTTCACTTCACACAGGCTCACAATTTTTAGCATCCACTGGGGTAGATCGTCAAATCGGAAACATAACTACGGCGCTATTTGTGTTCGCCTTACTTGTTCCGCCTGCCATTGTCTATTTCAAAAACAACTCAGCACGCATTGCGAGAAAAATCGGTTTACCGAGTGCAGGCAGCGCAATGAAAGGCAGTGCAATAAAAGGCAGTGAGCAAAAAACAGGCGGAGAGGTTATGTCATGACATTTTTTACAGCCATCGCCGACATCTTCAAAGATTCTGCTACTTATGAAATCGCCATTCGTTTTTTTGCGGTGCTGGCATTTGCAGCCGTAGGGGAGTGGGTGGCACAAAAAGCTGGCACGATGAATATCTCGGTGGAGGCGATGATTTTGGGGGCAGCTTTTTCAGGCGCTGTTGGATACGATCTTACAAGCTCCACCATCGTGGGTCTTTTGTTTGCAGTGGGGGCAGGGTTAATCATTTCTGCCGTTCAGGCAAATATGAGCTATCGCCTCAATATAAATCAATTCGTGACTGGTCTCACCCTCAATGTTTTGGTGCTTGCCCTTGTTGGGTTTTTGCTCGCCAGCTTAAAACCTGTCAGCAAAATTGCCACAGAGTGGAATATCCCATTACTTTCAGATATTCCAGTGGTGGGCGGTGCTTTGTTCGGGCAAGCTTGGCCTATATATCTTTTGTTCCCACTCGTTTTTGTTGGCTGGTGGTTGCTTTATAAAACCCGCTGGGGTTTGGAAGCCCGTGCAGCAGGAGAGAACCCAGCGTCTGCAAAGGCTACAGCTGTGCCAGTGCTTAAACGCCAGCGCCAGGCAATTTATTTTTGTGGTATTGCTGCTGGGTTGTCTGGCGGATATTTGTTGCTGGGGCAAGTCGG
>JAHRAM010000047.1 GCA_020027305.1 Acidimicrobiia bacterium
TATTGCGACATATCTTGCTTGTATATATTGCTATATATAATGTCAATTCAAAAACATCAGCTTAAAAAATTCAATTTAAGAAATATACAAATTCAAAAACATCAGCTTAGAAAATATGCAAATTAGAAAATATCAACTTAAAAAGGATAGAAACCAAAAAATATTAACTTAAAAAATACGCAAACCCAAAAAACGCCAATTTAAAAAACATGTCAAATCAAACCCTAAGTAGTGCTACCGACCAAGCAGATAAAACTTACCAATCGGCAAGTAAAAATTCCCCGAGAAAAAGAGCAGCACGTGAAAAAACGCAGGATAAAATCCTTGCGGCTGCCACGCGAGCATTTGCGATTAGTGGATTTGAAGCGACATCCCTCGAAGAAATCGCAAGCGAGGTGGGCTATACCAAGCAAACGGTCATTTATCATTTTGGAAGCAAGGATGGCTTGCTTGAAGCAGTCATTGATGAAGCGGTTTCAAAATTGACAGCGTCTTTTGATAGGGCAGTTGGGCCGACTTCGCCATTAGAGCCTGTGTTTGGGAATATAGAAAAAGCCACAAAAAATAAATCGCCACACACCACAACTAATTCAGCCAATTCACCCACAAAAAAAGCAGAGGTGGAAAATATTTCCCAAATAGAAAACGTGAGCTTAGAAAGCCCTAGTCAAATGAAAGGTATCGGTAAAGAAAAAACAGTTCAGCCAACAAACTCAACAAATATATATGCCGAAGTCAAAACTAATAGTGAAAATAAAATGGGAGCCTACGAACTCTTAGAGGGTGTGGTGAAATCGGTGTTTCTGCTCGCCACCCGTGAACCAGAGATTTTGGGAATCTTGCGTGAAGTGATTAGGCTGGGAGGCGCTTGGAATTCACGAGTGAGAAAACAACTCGAGCCATATATGTTTCGGGCGAGGGCGTTTCTCCAAGCTGAAATGGATGCTGGGCGAATCAAGCCTGCTAACCCAGACTTTCTGTTGCTGGCAGCCTATTCAACCGTGATTGGGGTTGCCACTGAAGTTGAGGTGCTCCGTGCGATGGGGGTAGAAGTGACCCTTCGTGAAACTGTGACCAGACGAAAAGAGTTGCTGGGATTTCTAAGCTCGGCTCTCAAATAGATTTTGGCGTTGACCTGTAGATATTGTCCTTAACGAGCTTGTTTAAAAATCATAACGGGGTTTTAAAAATCATAACGGGCTGGCAGTTGCTTATTTTTATTTTTTAAATAAGGTTTTCATTAACCAAATCGCTCCCCAATTTATTACCTCTCAATTTGTTAATTGATTTTTCCCAATTTGCTGATGGCGTTTTCAATTCGCTAACAGTAGTTAATTTTAATTGGCTGAGTGCTTGGTGATTGAAACATCACTTAGTGCTAAAGCAGCACCCAATTTTAATTGCTTACTTGGTTGAAGTATCATTGAGTGCTAACTCAATCAAGTGTTGCACCAAGTTGGGAAGGTCAAAACCTTCAAAGGCAAGCAGGCGGGGATACATCGAGATGTCAGTAAAACCTGGCATGGTGTTTACTTCGCTCAAAAATATTTTCCCAGTTTCTTTTTCTAAGAAATAATCCACTCGGGCAAGCCCACGCAGGTCAAGGGCTTCTGCAACCTGAGTAGTGAGCCTTGAAAATTGCTGGCTGGTTTCTTCGTCAAGCTCGGCAGGGGCGATCAACTGCGCTTCATTTTTAATATATTTGTCTTCAAAGTCATAGATTTCATTAGAGCTTATGATTTCGCCCGGCAGTGATGAGATAAAATGCAGTGATGAGATAAATCGCGGCGATACCGAGTCTGGATTAAAAGTGTCATGATTGTGCGGCGAGCTAGAAGTTGAATTAGAAGTTGAATTAGAAGTTGAATTAGAAGTTGATTCATAGTTGGAATTAGAGCCTGAAGCTCTCGAAGAAGTTTCAGCATCCCTAGAGATGGGCGCCTCTGACAATTCTTGCCTAGGCAGGTTTTGAAGTGCAGCACATTCTATTTCTCGCCCGTCAATGTATTTTTCCAAAATGAATGTGTGGAGATAATTCTCGCCCATGCCTACATCACCTTTATGCCTAGCACCCTGTTTTGTGTCAACGATTTGAATGTCGTCATCAGCGGGCATTGTTTTTGTTTTTGAAAGCGAGGCATTTTGTGCTTCAACTAAACTCTGTTCAAATTCCTGAATAAGGTTGGCTGCCAGTTCAAGCGCTTGTGAAATATCTGCTTCACTTTTCAAAAGGTAAACTCCGACAGACGACCCCAAGTTGGCAGCTTTCAATATAAGCGGAAATTCCCAGCCCAACTCATGAATGATTTTCTGCAAGTTTGGAATATCTTTTAGGGCAACTTCTTTATATGGCGTCACCAAAATCCCAGCCTTCTCTAAAGCCTTTTTGGTAGCGATTTTATCCATACATTTTTTTGAGGCGTGCGAACCAGAGCCAACGAACTTTAATCCGTGTTCTTCAAGCAGGGCTTGGATGCTCCCATCTTCTCCGCCAGGACCATGAAGAGCTGGGAACACAACAACTTCTACCCCAGAAGTTTCACCCGCCAAACCTTGATTTAAAATCCCTTCGCCTGATGAATGCTCGGGAGCGTTTTCTTCACTTGCTGTTTTTTCGGTTTCTCGGTTTTTTCCAGCAGATTTTTTGCTGGCTACTTTTCCATCGGCCAATTCTTTTAGCCCTTCAAGATATGTGTGTGGCTCAACTTCTTTTCCACTGACAGCTAGTGGAGAAGCAAGCGATAAGGCAGCATCCTCATTTTCGCTATAGGGGGCTTCTGGCAAAAGCCATCTTCCATCTTTGGTGATGGCGACTAGTTCAATGTCGTGCTGTGAGTTAGAGAATTCTGGGCTGGCGAACTTTGCTTTGGCAGCCTCATAGATAGTGGCGCCCGAAACTCGAGACACCTCGTGTTCGGTTTTTGACCCACCATATAAAATGACGAGCGTCAATGATTTTCTAGCGGTGCTAGAAGGGGAGGGTTGAGTGGATGAAGTTGAAGCAGTCAAAGGATTGAAGTAGTCAAAGGAGTAGTCGTAAAAAGCATACTTTAAAAAGCGAGCGTAAGAACATAATGCAAAATATCTCTAAGGGCATAGTTTCAAAAGTCGCATTAAAAATTGTGTGCCATAAATAAGAATTTAGTTGTATTTACTGGCAAAATAAGTTTGTGGAGTTTTCAAGCGAGCATTTGCTAGAAGTTTTGGCGCCAGTCGGTGCTGAAATACTAAATAATGGTCTAACGAGTAATGGTGGGATGGCGTCAGTAGATGGCGGAGATGAGGGGAATGGAAATACTGGTACGGGCAACGGCAACAAAGATGTGAAGAGCAAAATTGCTGAAGAGATGTCGAGCAAAGAAAATGCCACTAAGAATATAGCGAGTGGAAAGCCAGCGACTCAAGATGTTGTGGCAAAAAATGTAGCTATTGACTCACGGGAGATAACAGGATTGGAAATATTTGTTCCTGTAAATGACATCGCCCATGATTTTATTTCTGATGCTGCCAGTCGGGGAGCGCCGATTATCTTCACAGCAAAAAAAGAACTCGCGGTAAAGCAGCAAGGTAATCGTCAAAGTTCTAAACAGGATTATCAAAATTCCAAACAGGATTGCCAAGATTCCAAGCAAGGCCATCAAAATTCCAAACAAGATAGCTCAAGTTCCGAGCAAGACGTTGAAAGCAACGACAACGAACGAACGATTCAGCAGTCAACAGAATTAAGCACCTCAAACTCATCCACCCTAATCTATGTAAAAGACACGGTCAAGGCGCTCGCTACCCTTGCCAAACATGTCAGGCAAAAACGGCTCAACACAGAACACATAATTGGAATAACTGGCAGCGTGGGAAAAACTTCTACCAAAGACTTCACAAAAGCTGCCCTTTCTTCAATCAATGCCCACGCTAGCCAAGCTTCATTCAATAACCACTTAGGTGTTCCGCTCACTTTATGCAACGCCGACAAAAATGCAGGAGCTATTGTTGCAGAGGTCGGGGCATCTGCGCCTGGTGAAATCGCTAGCCTAACAGACATCCTTTCGCCGACCATTGGCATTGTCACAGCTATTGGGGCTGCCCACATTGAGGGCTTCAAAGATTTTGAAGGAGTGCTGAAAGAAAAAGGCGACCTGCTTGAAAGCCTCCCCAAAAGTGGAACCGCCATTTTGAGCGCTGACATTCTTAGCTCTAACACCTTCATTTCTGCCAACCCCAACTCAAAAGACACCTCTGAGAATAACCACTACATAGCAAACCAAGAAATACTTGCTCAGCTCATTGACCGAACGGAAGCCGAAATCTTCACTTACGGCATTTCAGATTCAAGCAGACAGCGGCGCACTAATAGTTCAAATCAGCCACCAGCTTCAAAAACAAAAGTTGCCGATATTGTTGCCACAAATATTTCTATAGATGAAAATCTCAGGGCGACCTTTCAGCTCGAGTCGCCTTTTAATAACGCCGACCAAAAAATCGAAGTCAAACTTCCTGTCGCTGGCAGTATCAACATCAAAAATGCTCTTGCCGCTCTGGCAGTAGCAGGTGTGATAGGCGTTGATTTAGAAGTTGCTGCAGCTTCACTGGCAGAGGCAAAGTTATCGCCGCTCAGGATGGAACTCAAAACCACAGCCAGCGGAGCAAAAATCCTGAACGACACATACAACGCCAATCCAATTTCTATGAAAGCTGCCTTGCGCGAGCTTGCCTCTCTAAATGCTAAACGCCGTATCGCGGTGCTTGGAACAATGCGTGAGCTAGGCGACATCCACGACCAGGCACACTTTGAGGTGGCAGAGTTTGCCAAAAAACTCGGAGTTCAGCTTCTCTCTTTCAACGAACCAGCCTATAGAGTAGATGGCGTCACAGAAGCAGAGCTAGCAGAAATGTTTGACGGGCTAGGAGAGGGAGATTCAGTTTTATTCAAAGCGAGTCGAGGGGTGGAACTGGAAAAAATCCTAGAGCGATTGATGTAGGCGCGCCCCAATTTCACAAATTAAAAACATTTAATCTAAATGTTTTGAAAATACAATTAGTGGGAGCCACAAAACTCAAATGGGGTATGAAAAAAGAATGATAGGCAAGAATAAAGAAGGAGACAGAAGGGCACAGATAAGACTGCGTCAAAAAATATGCCGTTTGAGAAAAAGGCATGTTATGAGGTGGCAATCTAATTTATACTTTTTAAGCACGCATTTTTTACACACCATGATTTTCCACCCACAACTATTTAGCAATTGCTTAAACACGATTAAGAGCAAAATATAGCATTGAAGAAATAAAGAAATAAAATAGAAATCTAGATGGCACTGAAACCCACATCTGCATGAACCAGAAACTCACACCAGCAACTGCTCGCTTCCTTTTGAGTTGCCCTGACACATCAGGCGTGGTGGCCAGTGTGGCTGACTTTATTGCACAACACGGTGGAAACATCATTCATGCAGAACAGCACACCGATCAAGAAGTCGGCATCTTTTTTCAGCGGGTGGAGTTTTCACTTGATGGCTTTAACCTTGGGCGCGAAAAAATCCTTTCTGCATTTGGCGAGGTGTCAAAAGAGTTCAATATGAATGTATCGCTCAAGTTCTCAGATGAAAATCCAAAAGTCGCCATCTTGTGTTCAAAAGAGGGGCATTGCCTTTACGACCTTTTGGGGCGCTGGCACCGTAGCGAGCTAGACGGCACGCCTGCATTTGTTGCTGGCAACCATACCGACCTGAAAAATTACACAGAGAGTCTTGACATACCCTTCCACCACCTGCCAGTTTCAAAAGAGACTAAGCCCGAACAAG
>JAHRAM010000116.1 GCA_020027305.1 Acidimicrobiia bacterium
TGCCAAGTATTCAGAACAAAATTGCAAATTTAAAGTGCCAGAATCAGCAACTGATGATGTTAAGGCTTTCTTTAGGGCTTGTCAATCACTAAGCACATATTTCCCAACACGATTTAGCTATCACAAGCCTATTGAGGTGAGAGATTTTGCTACGGCAGACATTACGTTTCCTCCAGATGGAACACTTCCAACCCAAGATGACTTTGGGCACTGGAGACAAGCGCTTATAGATGATACCGCAAAACATCCATCTTTAATTAAATATGGTGACACTGCTTATAAACCCCCAACTTATTTCCATATAAACACCAACAAAGACAATGGCTATTTCTATTATGAAGCAAATCCAACTAGGGGAACACAAGCAGGTGTTGTTCCAGCAACGGCTACTAGAACAAGTGCTACGACATTTACAGTTAGCAATTCAGCTTGTGCTTCATTAAATCAAGCACTAGGCATTACAACTGCTGCCAACACTATTGACTTTGAAGATGTTACAGAAGGCACGATGACACAATTAAACACTGACGCTAAAGCCTCGGCTATAGGTTTCATAGGCCATAAAGAAGGCCCGTATGACTATTATCACTGTAAGTGGCGGGCGCCTTTCAAGGGGAACCCTTTAGCTGGTTAATACTAGGCGATATTAAATGAGTTTGAGGTTGGCAAGATATAGTCTTGTTATAGCTTGTTGGCGTTATCTGCGCTGTATCGAAATTAGATTACTAGCTTAAAGATGAAAGATAAGGTGCTATTCTTTTTATGTGTGGTAAAAATGAAAACTAGGAAAAAACGCCTATCATCAATATTTCAAAATAAGAGCTTTTTAAGCAATTCCTCAAGCGACATATTCTTAAATGATAGAGGAATTACACTTCCCACAGTCATAATTGCAGCAATTCTAGCTCTTGCTGCCGCTGCTGCTGGTGTAGTAATTTACAATGCCATCAGGGGTAAAGCTGATAATTTAGATGACACTGCCGCCATAGTTGAAGACGTCAGAAACGCGTTTGATACAGATCCAGACATACAAGGCGAACAAGGGGCAAGACAAGGGTTAGACCGTTTGGCGAATGACAAATTTGAAGATGATGAAGCAACAGTTGGTGATGAAATTTCAGATGTTTTGTATGTGGCTGAAAATCTTTGCCCCGACTATGAAATTAGGCAGTGGAATACCCCGTTGGATGAAGCTCTCGCTTATGAGCGAACGCGAACGTCAGGGAACAGAAATATTTTTCTAGATTTAGTTGAGCTAGATTCGACGATTTCTACAATTCCGAGCCTTCCAAGAGTTTACTGGGGGGGAAGAACGACTAATGATGACTATGGCCTTAATGTATCTCCCTACGAAAGCTATAGAGACATGAGACTGTTTGTTAACGCAAGGTCTCCTTCTATAAAGCATGATAACAACAATTGGATAACCGAAGATGGCTTCAGTAACATACTTTCGCCTGTTTTAAAAAGTGATAGATGTAGCTATTTAGCAACTAATGATCATGACACAGGTATTGCTCTCTTTAATCGTTTTAACAGAGTTATTTCTAGCCCGACTAGTGGTGTGCCTAGGCTTTCTAGACGGTCCCATTTGGAACAATATTCAAGTTCGCTCAATACGCCCAGACTACTTTTCACGAGTCACTCACCTATGAAATATAACAATTGTCTTATGTCTGGTTTAGCACCTTCTTCTATTTCTACTGAAGAAGCCTGCGAACTTCATTTTGCTGC
Organism: Acidimicrobiia bacterium; assembly: GCA_020027305.1. GTDB lineage: Bacteria > Actinomycetota > Acidimicrobiia > Acidimicrobiales > Hopanoidiivorantaceae > JAHRAM01. The sequence continues at coordinate 1,735 of JAHRAM010000116.1, forward strand.
CTCAACAGTTCCAGTGATAACACATTCTCTTGGTGATTTACCACAAAAATATAGCTCAGCGGTAGGTGGAACTCCATCAGGTGGAAGGGTAACATATTCATACTTCTCTTCAAATCGTAATGTCAATGTTAGTAGGGCTAGCTGGCAGTTGATTTCATATTGTGCAATAAGTGGAGGTTATATTCCTAGGGCTGACTTTGCACCGTGGAGCGCAAGTCCCTCTTATAGCAATCTTTCAAAACATCACAATAAATGCATTGTCACCCCAGAAGACTTTCACAGAACTTGTTCGCTAGCCAGCCTTGGATTGGTCGACCCAGATACCGACACAGCACTTTATGGTTTTTCTGTGAGAGTAGCTAATGGAAAGTGTGAAATAACAGAAGCTACTAGCAGAGAAGTGGGCAAGGTTTCTACAGATAGCACTTCTACAAGAACTACATATACAAAGTTACCTATTCCAGCTACTCCTAGCACTTGCCCTGATTGGGAAATAGAGAGTTCAAATGTTTCTGGCACAAGAACTGGCGGAGAATGTGAATACCCACTTAGTAATGCCACCGATGTAAGTTGCAACAGATTAGGGTTGAAACTAAAAACAGCCGCTTCGTCTTGTTCTTATACAGTTGCTGATAGCAACCCAGAATGTCCAACAAAATTTAGAGTAAGCCTAGAAACTGGTAGAGCAAGTTGTGTTGAGCCATTTGGCAGTGTACCAAAACAATGGGAAAGTGTGTGCTTGGGGTGGAAAAACACACAAACAACAATGTATGACCACGATGGTGATGATGACACTCCACAAATTGCTGATGATAGTAGCAGTGTATATGCATATTATTCAACAAGCACAAACACATATCGATGTTCCTTCAAAAACACACATGCCAATGCCGCAAGAGAGTGCCTGAGTTTTGGCTATCAACCAGGAAGAGTGGGAGAGTGTGAAGTTGTTGGCAAAAGGTCATATAATCCACGCCCATTTGCTCCAACTTGTGCTGTTATGAGAGCTACTCCATATCACACAAGTCAAGAACAACTATTTTCTATAGCAGGTTTAGAGCTTGCTCTTAGAAATAGAGCTTCAATAAGTGGCAATATTCCAACAGACATCCCAGGCACTTTTAGAAACTTTTCGACCGCCATTGATAATAATGATTTTATATACGACCATAATCGCGTTGCTGCCCCAAACATCAACAAGCAACTTAGCTATTATTACAAAAGAATAATAAAACCAGCAGTTGAGTCTTATTTGCCTTCTACTACCACTAGCCCTAGATATAACGAGCTATGGTTGCCATCACAGTTTCCAACCGGCAATGTTTCATTATCTCGAACTTTTTCACAAGAAAGTTATCCGAGCAAATTTTCAAAACCTGACCCCACAGAAAATAGTTTGATTGATTTTTTATATAACCGTAGAGCACCTGATGGGTTTAATGATTGTGACAACTACAAACAGTTTTATCACCCAATACATATAGAAAAGTCATCTAGCACAACTGAAACATACACGACTGGCTACAACGACCAAAATAAAACTTTAGTTTGCGGTGTGTCTTCTCAAAATTTCTGGGAACCAAGATATTACTTAGATGTTCTTTCATCTGGAGACCCTTACCCGTCTGGAAATTATTGCCCTAGCAGTACCACGGCTTGCCCAACGCCTCCAACTGGTTCAAAGCTATATAGAGAATGTAGCCTCACTGGAACAGACACAGCATTTACACGTCCAGCAGAAATTTCTGACTCTAGTTTTGTTTATGACAACACCATTACTCATCCTATGAACAGCTATATAAAAGAATGCGAAGATATTGGCTATTCAGGTGGAACTGCCCCTGAGTTGTTTGATTATAAAGTCTTTGAAAACGTACAAGCTGCAGACAGGCTCAGAGTTGGGGTATACCCGCCCCCTGAATATACCCACCACCTAACGCAATCTCTTGATTATATCACCGCCGCAACTGTTGGGGCCGTTCGCGTACTAACTGGCACTCAGCTCAACGCGAGAGAAGTTCTTGTGAGGCAACATTTGTTTGGAAATCGGTTTACGCCATATAGCGCTGTAACGAAATATTGGGTTTCCCCATTAACTGACATTAAAGGTAACTATACAAAAACTTCATTCCCTACGTTTGTAACTAACATTGCTAGCTCCATAGAACACATTGAACGTCATGACAATCTTTGGTATCGTTCTGATGTTCGTACTTCTGCTTATAGCAATGTTTTAGATTCTACCGATACCTATTTATTCTGGTTGCTTACAGATGAGGGGCTTAAATTTACTCAATATGGAATATCAGAAATGTTGAACTACATCAATAGCCAAGCCATTAATTCAACTGGAACTGATGTTGATTTATATAGGTCTGCTGAACTGAGATTTTCTAATGATGCTAACTTTAATTCAAGGGATTTTAGTTCTATATCTGGTTCAGTTGAAACCAGAACCTTGACACCTGTATCTCCTGGAGACCCTACTGCTTCAGAGATAGGGTATTTTAATGCATCCACCAATGGCTTTGCTGCCTCTAGGGGAGGAACTAGTTCTAATCTAACTTTTTATGCCAAGTATTCAGAACAAAATTGTGAGTTTAAAATTTCACAAACAGCATCTAATGATGTCAAGGCCTTCTTTAGAGCTTGTCAATCTTTAAGCACATATTTCCCAACAAGGTTTAGCTATCATAAACCTATTGAGGTGAGAGATTTCACTGTAGCAAGCATAACATTTCGATCAGATGGAACATTGCCAACCCAAGATGACTTTGGACACTGGAGACAAGCACTTATAAATGACACTAATAAAGACCCAGCCCTAATTAAATATGGTGATGCCAGATATAACCCACCAACTTATTTCCACATAAATACTAACAAAGACAATGGCTATTTTTATTGTGAAGCAAACCCCAACAGGTCGACACAAGCAGGAGTATTTACAGCTGCTAGAACAAGTGCTACGACATTTACAGTAAATAACTTAGCTTGTGGTACATTAAATCAAGCACTAGGCATCACAACTGCTCCTAATACTATTGACTTTGAAGATGTTACAGAAGGCACGATGACACA
>JAHRAM010000135.1 GCA_020027305.1 Acidimicrobiia bacterium
CAATGAAAAGAATTTCATTTTGTTTATTTTTTGCACCATCAGGTTTTTTTGAAAGAAACCACAAGCATGCTGAAATCCCTGTGTTGAGAAATAGCTTTTCGGGTAGCGAAACTATACAATCAACTAACCCAGCCTCAACTATATTTTTTCGAATCTCATCTTCGTTCGAAGACTTAGAGGTGAGCGACCCATTAGAGAGAACAAAACCTGCTACTCCGCCTTTTTTGAGGTGTGAGATAAAATGTTGCACCCATGCAAAGTTTGCATTGCCCACTGGTGGAATGCCATATTCCCATCTTGAATCATCTTCAAGTTGTTTTCCGCTCCAGTCGCTGTCATTGAATGGTGGGTTGGCAAGGATAAAGTCTGCCTTTAAATCAGGGTGTTCATCTTTTAAGAATGAGCCTTGACTGTTCCATTTGACTTCTGAGCTGTTGATATGGCGAATTGCCAAGTTCATTTTGCAAAGTCGATGTGTGGTTTGGTTGCTTTCTTGCCCATAAATTGAAATGTCGCCGATTTTTGCTTGATGTTCTTTAATGAATTTCTCGCTCATTACAAACATCCCACCACTGCCACAACAGGGGTCATAGATTCGCCCTTTGTATGGCTCAATCATTTCAACTAAGAGCTTGACTATTGAGCTGGGGGTGTAGAACTGCCCGCCCTTTTTTCCTTCGGCTAATGCAAATTACCCTAAAAAATATTCATAGACTTTGCCAAGTGTGTCAGTTGTTTCGGTATCTCCATTGGCTAGCTCAATATCGCTGAATTTGTCGATTAGCTTTCCAAGCGTATCAGAAGGCACATCTGACTTGCTATAGTCTTTGTGCAGAATATTTTTTAGTTCAGGGTTGGATTTTTCAATTGCATCCATCGCATCGTTTAGAATGCCACCGATTTCTATGCTCCTAGCCTGTTTTTGAATGTCTGACCATCTGGCACCTATTGGAACCCAAAATATATTTTCGGCAGTATATTCATCTTTGTCTTCTGGGTTATCACCTTCTGCTTTTATTTGTCGATATTTTTCTTCAAAAGTGTCAGAGATATATTTGAGAAATACCAAGCCCAGCACGATGTGTTTATATTCAGCAGCGTCTAGATTTTTGCGGAGCGCATCAGCTGCTTCCCACAATACCTTTTCTAGCTTGGCGTTAGCCTCTGCTTTTGTTTGGCCCGCCTTCTGTTTGTCCTGAACTTTTTCTTTAGTCATTTGTTTATTTTATGTCGTGGGTGTGACAATTTTTTAAAAACTTGCTTTATTTTGAATTTTTTTGATTGTCGTAGACAACACGATAATTTTTCAAAATATTTCTGTGAAAGCTCTCAGGTATTATGCCCCAGTCAAGCACTTGTATTAATATGGCAATATTAGATTTTGTGATGGCTTCTTTAAAGTTGTTTAGCTCGTCTGAATTTATTGGCTGAAGGTTGTCAGTACGTATTACAAGGTCTAGGTCGCTGGTGTCATGTGCTGTTCCATTGACACGGCTTCCATAAGCCCAAATTTGAAGTGGCGCCTTCAACACCTCATCAGCAATTCGCATTAGCTCCTCTCGGTCTTTATCCCTGATTACCATTGTGGCGCTGGATTATCTTAATTATCTTTTTGGCATCAATAATGAATTGGGGAATGAGCGGTAAAGTATTTTCTCTAAAAGCATTACCAGAATCGTTAGCAGTATTATCGCGATTGTTTCTATAGGCAAACCATCTATCAACTTCTTCAATTTCCAGTAGACCGTGATGTGCGGCATAGCGAAAGATGTCTTTGAATGTCAACTCATCGACTAGCTTGGGAGAGTGAAAGTAAGGTTTAAGGCATTTCTTTAACAATTTTCCAGCTTGCTCTAATACGATTTCAATTTCCTCTATGATTATTGAGCAGAATGTATCATGTGTGATATCGTCTTCAGGCATTCCCTCAAATTCTTTATATTCATTTGTAAGGACAATGATGTGTCGCTCTAAGTATGAAGAATCTATTGTCATTTGTTTTTGGTTTGTTCGGTTGGCTCTCTAGTTAATATATTTGATTTGTATTGGCGATGCATTAGGTTTTTAAGTCGGATTGAAATGGAAACAGATGAATTTTGCGTTTGAGCAAAAATTTGTCAGTGGGGGCATATAGCATTTAGGTATGAGTGATATTGAACCGCAAATGTCGGGCAAGATGAACCGCAAAATGTCGGGCAAAATGTCGGGGCAAATGTCATTGCTGTATTAGCGTCCCAACAGATTAACTCACTCAATAAATTCACCTAGACGGATAGAACGCCCTTCTAAGATGCGTTCTCTGACCGTCCC
>JAHRAM010000094.1 GCA_020027305.1 Acidimicrobiia bacterium
ACTTGATGCGTTATGACAGCAGCGAGGAAGTTTCATTAAAGATGTTTCCTGAAGAGTGGCTAAGAATGGTTTTGAAAATGGCAACAGGAACAGGAAAAACAAAAGTGCTTAGCCTGCTTATAGCGTGGAGTTATTTCCACAAAATATATGAAGAAGATTCAGGGCTGGCGAGAAATTTCTTGCTGGTTGCCCCAAACATTATCGTCCTTGACCGCCTGAAAACAGATTTTGAAGGGCTAAAGATATTTTGGGGTGACCCGATTTTGCCAGACAATGGATTTGAGGGGCAAAACTGGCGAGATGACTTTCAGCTGGAAGTTCATATACAAGATGAAGTTAATGTAACCCAAAAAATCGGAAACATTTTTCTAACAAACATCCACAGGGTCTATAGTAGCAACGACAATACCCCAAGTGCAGACGACCCAAATTCCACTGAGTATTTTCTGGGCGACAAGCCCGTTGTTAAAACAAGTGATTCAAAAGTCGACCTTGCTGAAATTGTGAAAGATCTTGACGAGTTGGTGGTTTTGAATGACGAAGCCCATCACATCCACGATGAGAGGTTGGCGTGGTTTAAGTCAATTGAATACATAAGCAACAAAATGAAAATGCGGGGCGAGTCGCTGGCTTTACAAATTGATGTGACGGCTACGCCGAAACGCGAGAACGGTTCAATTTTTGTTCAAACCGTTTCTGATTATCCGCTGGCTGAGGCAATTCACCAAGATGTTGTGAAGCATCCTGTTTTGCCAGATGAAGCTAGTCGTGCGAGGCTAGAAGAGCATCCGAGTTCTGATTTCACTGAGAAGTATAAAGACTACATCCATCTTGGCTATATTGAGTGGAAAAAAGTTTATGAAGAAAATAAGAAAGTTGGAAAGAAGGCAATTCTCTTTGTGATGGCAGATGACACGAAAAATTGCGATAGGGTGGCGGAATATCTAGAGAACACATATCCCGAATTGGAAAATGCTGTCTTGGCTATTCACACAAAGAACAATGGTGAAATTTCTGAAAGCAAACTGGGCAAAAAAGCTGAGGAGCTGAAAATGCTAAGAGAGGCTGCTAATGCCATTGACGATTGGGATAGCCCACATAAAGCAATTGTTTCGGTCTTGATGCTTAAAGAGGGGTGGGATGTTAAAAATGTTACGACCATTGTGGGGTTGCGCCCATATTCTGCCAAGAGCAACATTTTGCCAGAGCAAACTTTGGGGCGAGGCTTAAGGCGAATGCATTACAGAGAGGAAGATGTTGATGAATATGTAAGCGTGATTGGCACTGACGCATTTATGGAGTTTGTGGAATCAATTAATAAAGAAGGCGTTGAGTTGGAGCTGGCAGGAATGGGGGAAGGGACAAAGCCAAAAACTCCGCCAGTGGTTGAAGTCGATAACGAAAATGTCAAAAAGGACATTGAAAAATTGGATATAGAGATTCCAGTTTTGACACCTCGAATCTATAGAGATTATACAAGCCTTTCAGATTTGGATGTTTCAAGTTTCAAATATAAAAAACTGGAAGTGAAAAATTTTCCTGAGAGCGAGAAAAGGAAAATTGTTTTCCGTGATATTGAAAATGAAATAACCCATACCACTGATTTAGACAGCAACTTTGTTCCGAGCCATCAGAGCCTTTTAGGGTTTTTTGTTCATACGATTAGGCGGGCGCTTAGATTGCATAGCGAATTTGAAATCCTGTATGGAAAGGTTAAAGAATTTGCAAAGACATATCTTTTTGGGCAAGAAGTTGATTTAGAGGATTTAAACATTTTGAAAAACCTGTCTGAACTGGAGGCTACAAAAACAATTATTGAAACGTTCAAGCGCGAAATCAATACACTAAGTGTTGTTGACAAAGGCGAGACAGAGATAAAAGAATATAAAAAAATTAGTGAGACACGACCATTTCCTATTATGGAACAAGATTCGTTTACTCCCAAAAAGAGCGTGTTCAACAAGATTATTGGCGACAGTTACTTTGAGCTTGAATTCGCTAGTTTCCTTGAGCGGTGTGACGACATAATTTCTTATGCCAAAAATTATCGTGCTGTGCATTTCAAGATTGACTACAAAGATACCGATGGAAATATCAAAAATTATTATCCCGACTTTTTGGTGAAAGTCTCAGAGAGCGAGATTTATATTGTGGAAACAAAGGGACGCGAGGATTTGGACGATGTCGAAAAAATCAAGCGATTATATCAGTGGTGTGATGATGTTAATTCTTTACAAAGTGAGGAGAAAACCAAAGTTAAATATACCGCCCTATATGTCAAGCAAGATGACTTTGAAAAATACCCGCCCACAAGTTTTGAGCAGTTGGTTGGGGTTGTCGGCAACTAAGAATTCTAATATTGAGTAGGTTTCAGTATGCAACTTTTGGTTGCATGCTTAAAATTGGCAAAAATTGTCTCATCTGTAATCTAGAATACTAAGGCGGTTGGAGCAATTGCTCCGAACTGAAAATTTATATTTAGTAAAACTTATAATCGTAAAAACAATATGCCGATAAACCGTTTTTTAGATAAAAACTGGCAGCGTGATCACTTAAAAAAGATAAGCGCGAAAGCAGGGCCGCGTTATTCACCTGAACTTAATGTTGATTTACCCATTTCAAAAATTTTTGATGGACTGTGTAGAACCGAAGAGTTTTACTGTCAAATCAAGAAAATACATGATGACTTGAAGAGGACATTCAACCGTCTTTATAAGCAATATGACAATCATGGATTTCGTGAATTGTTTGAAAATCTCAAAAGTGAAACAAGTCAAATGTTGGAAATTTTAGATGGTATAACAGAATATGATGATACTAAAATTCCATGGAGCAAAATTGAAGAAATACTTCCAAGAATCAACGACATATTGTGGAAGTTCTTTCATAAGTTGAGAGATAAGAAAAGCAAAATGGAAGAAAAAGAAATCACATCGCAAAAAAATAATAAAGTAACAGTCCCACCAGAATTTACACGAGAGCTTGACGATTATTACAACGTCCAAAACGAGTTAGATGCTCTTGAAAGGCTCGTAAGGTCTATGAGTGTCAGGTTGTCAAATTCCCCTTTTCTAATATTAACTGGTGATGCGGGAATAGGAAAGACCCACTTATTGTGCGATCTTGTGGAGAGTAGATTTAAACACAAATTGCCAGCATTGCTTATGTTTGGAAAAGATTTTGATAAATCTTATAACCCACTCAAACAAACAATTGAAAAACTTGAATTAAGAACAAATGCACACTATCTTTTCAATTTGTTAAATAATGCAGGAAAGCGAGCAAAATGCCGTATGATTTTAGCTATTGATGCATTGAATGAAACAGAACAAGAAAATTTCTGGAGAAATCATTTACACAGGCTTGTTGCAGAAGTCAAGAAATATTCAAATATTGCGTTGGTTGTAAGTATTAGGGCAGGATTTGAAGAAGATGTATTAAAGGAAAATTTTCAAAGTGAGTTTTTATTAGTGAGACACACTGGGTTTGAGTACAGAGAATCTGAGGCTGTTGAAAAATTTTTTACAGACTCTCAAATAAATTTACCTGCAATCCCGTTGGCGCTACCAATATTTAGAAACCCACTTTTTCTACGGGTGTTTTGTGATGTGGTTAAGGATAGAGAAAAACAGAATCAAAAAAGGAAGGCAAACAGTCAGGAGCCCTTAGAGACTATTAGAGGGCATGAAGGTGCCACCTTTATATTCGAAAAATTTGTCGAAGGTAAATCAAAAGAAATTGCCCGTAAATATTCAATACCTAATCTTAAGGGTGACAATATTTGGGAAAAAGTGATTAAAAAAATTGCTGAGAAAATGGTAGCTGGGGATATTGATAGCATCCCTGAAGATGGGGTCATTCAAATTATAAAAAA
>JAHRAM010000198.1 GCA_020027305.1 Acidimicrobiia bacterium
GTAGATGCCATGTTTGACATCGATTTGGCAGTTTGGGATTATGCCCCGCTCCAAGTTATTGTGGAAGAAGCAGGAGGGAAATTTCTGAACTGGGATGACGCGCCAACACCTTCAACTAAAAAAGATGCCAGAGGAACCAAAAACTGCATCGCTACAAATGGCGCTCTCAACCTAAAAAACTTTGCAGAGCTTTCATAAGGTTTTTGCCTTGACAAAACCCTATAGAGCAAAAATTTTCAATCACATTCTTTAAAATACATCTCTCAAAACTTACATTTTGAGTTGCCTGTTTAATTTATTAGCCCTCAGCCAACAAATCTTTTTTGGCAGGCTCAGCAAGCTCTTCAAAAACTTCGACAGCTTTTTCAACTGTTTCTTCTAAGTCTTTTTGGCGATGCGCCAAGCTCAAAAATATAGCTTCATAAGCCCCAGGTGCAAAAGCAACACCTCGCTCAAGCATTGCATGAAAGAACTTTGGATAGATTCCATTTTCAGCCACAGCCTTAACCTCATCAAAGTTGCTAGGCAAAGCATCGCCAAAGAAAATTGAGAGCAAAGATTTCGCCCGCCCAATGCTGAGTGGAAGCCCTACAGCTTTTGCAGCTTGACTAAATCCGCTCTCTAAAAAGTCGGCCTTTTCGTTCAGCTCGCTAAAGGCATCATTTCTAGAAGCATCGCTTGTCAAACATTTCAATGTCGCCAATCCCGCTACTGTTGCAATCGGGTTTCCAGAAAGCGTACCTGCCTGATAGACATCGCCAACAGGTGCCAAGCATTCCATCACGTCACTTCTTCCACCAAAAGCTCCAATGGGAAGCCCGCCGCCGATAACTTTTCCAAAGCACCAGAGGTCTGGCTTCACACCATAAACTTCAACCGCCCCCCCTTTTGCGATTCGAAACCCTGTGATGACTTCGTCAAATATTAAAAGCGCCCCCGCTTTATCACATGCCTCTCGCAACCCTTCTAAAAAACCTAGTTTAGGCGCCACCACGCCCATATTGGCAGCCACTGGTTCAACTATCACAGCTGCAGTTTTTTCGCTCAACACATCACCTAATGGTGGAACTTGGTTATATGGAACAACGATTGTATCGGCTACTGCCCCATCAGTTACTCCAGCAGAGCCAGAAATTCCTTGGTTGGCAATTCCGCTTCCACCCTCTACAAGCAATGTATCGCTGTGCCCGTGATAACACCCTGCAAACTTTATGATTTCTTTTCGCTCAAACTGGTTTTTTGCTTGAGCAAAACCACGTGCCAAGCGGATGGCAGACATCGTGGCTTCGGTTCCGCTAGAAACTAGGCGGAGCATGTCAAGCCCTTCAATAGAATTAACAATCTCTTCTGCCAACAAAATCTCAGCTTCTGTCGGCGCACCATAGCTAAACCCATTTTTAGTCGCACGAGAAACTGCTTGGCGAACTGGTTTTGAGGAATGCCCCAAAATGTTTGGTCCATAGCTTTGAACGAAATCGATATATTTTTTGCCATCTTCATCAAACACAAAAGCCCCTTTGGCTTTCTTCACAAAATACGGGCTGCCCCCCACGCTCTTAAATGAGCGGACAGGGGAATTCACCCCGCCAACTATAACTTGCTTTGCTCGTGTAAAAAGTTTTTGTGAGTTATTGTTTAGCCGACCATTGCTTGATGGATTTTCTTTGAGCTTGTCAGAAACTTTTTCTGTGATTTCATTCATAAATTCGCTCACGAACTTTTTGCAATTCTTTTTGCGACTTCTTTTGCAAAGTATGTAAGAACAATATCTGCCCCTGCCCGCTTAATAGCAAGCAGATGCTCCAGTGCCACTGCCTCACCATCAATCCAACCAGCTTCACCAGCAGCCTTAACCATGGCATATTCACCAGAAACATTGTAGGCAGCCAACGGAACATCTATTTTTTGGCTAGCAGCAGAAATCACATCTAAATATGATAAAGCTGGTTTCACCATAACAATATCTGCCCCCTCTAAAATGTCTTGATGAATTTCTAAAAGCGCCTCTTTGGCATTGGTGACATCTTGTTGATATTGCTTTCTGTCTCCGCCGCCAGCGATTTCAACATTCACTGCTTCACGAAACGGGCCGTAGTGAGCTGAGGCATATTTGGCAGAATACGCCATAATCGGAATCATATGATGCCCTGTGCCATCTAAAGCAGAGCGGATGGCTGCCACTTGCCCATCCATCATTCCACTTGGAGCAATCATATCTGCCCCAGCATCTGCTTGAACCACAGCAATGTTTTCATAAATCTCTAGGGTGGCATCATTATCAATTTGCTTATTTTTATCAAGAACCCCACAATGCCCGTGGTCGCTATATTCATCAATACACAAATCAGCAATCGCCACAACCTCTTCACCAAAACTTTCTTTTAAATCTTTTATTGCCAGCTGAACAATGCCATCTGGATTGTAGGCCTCTGAACCAGTAGCATCCTTTTTTTCGGGAATGCCAAACAAAATGACGCTAGAAATTCCAAACCCAATCAATTCTTTTACTTCAGCTAACAGCGACTGACGTGTGTGCTGTGAAACCCCTGGAAGTGACAATATCGGCTGCTCTGCTGAAATGCCTTCCCTTACAAACAGTGGGGCTATGAAATCGTCAGCGCTGATGCTGGTTTCAGCTACCAGCTTTCTAAGTGCGGGAGTTCGCCTTAAACGTTGTGTTCGTCTATGTTTCAAAAGAGTAGCCCCTATTCTTTATTCTTTTTTGTGGCAAAAATTTTCACAAACATATTTTTAATTCTAAGGAATAAAAAATTAAATAGCGGTAAGTGCGAAATGTCTTTAGAGGCACAGAAAAGGCATAAGGATTTATAAACGAGGGGTTGAAATTTGCTAGCTAGAAAAATGTTTGACCAAAGCATCCACCAAACCACCTGTGTCATATCGCTCTGCTACGATTGAATTCTTAAAACCAGCTTCTTTAACTGCCGATTCTGTGACAGGGCCAATGGATGCTGCCAGCTTTACACTGCTAGGGTCACCACCCGCTGAAACAAAACTCTCTACAGCTGAGGGGCTAGCAAAAGTTATGACATCACATTCCGTTAACCGCTCTATTTCTTCGGCGGCGGGTTTTACCTGCTTGGTATGATATGCCTCACAAACCAAAATCTCATCATATTTTTGCTCCAAACCTTTAGGCACAGTTTCGCTGGCGTTTGGCGGAGCAACTATCAAAACCTTTTGACCATAATGGGTTGAATCTGGAAATTCCTTAACCAGCCCTTCACCTGAAAAATCCTTTGGAACTAAATCTGGCACAAAGCTATATCGCCCAAACTCCCTTGCGGTAGCATCTCCCACAGCAGCGATTAATGCCACACCCAACATTCGAACATCGTGCCCGTTGCTTTTAATCACATCAAATAAATGAGAGACAGCGTTTGTGGAATTGCACACCAGCCAGTCGCCCTCATCCAAACTAAAAAGTCCTTTGAGTAGTGCCTCTCCACCATCTCGGGGCGGAGCGATTTTAATAAGTGGAACCACCACAGGCTCACCCCCCACTGAAAAAATATCGCTCGCTAAGGATTCAGCTTGCTTTTCATCCCTAGTTACTCCAATCTTTTTTGAAAATAGTGGTAGTGACTCAAACCACGAAAGATTTTTTTCAGCAACCGAACCTATCACAATCGTCATAGGTGGCTCAAGATGAGCTGGGTCTAAGGTTGCCAATGTGGCGCGAATAGTTTTTTGGTTGGGGCGGGTTCCCCACCTAACTGCTGCTACTGGGGTGTCAGCACTCATCCCAGCCGAAAGCAACTTGCTGGCAATTTCTTTGAAGCGAGCAACCCCCATCAAAATGATAAGCGTTCCACCTAGCTTGGCAGCTGCTTCCCAATCAATGGACTCTTCATTTTCTGGGTCAACATGCCCAGTGATAACCGTAAACGATGTAGAAGAATGGCGGAATGTGACTGGAATGCCAGCATAGGCTGGAACTGCTATCGGGGATGTTATGCCAGGGATTATTTCATAAGGCACACCAGCTTGAGCAAGTGCCTCGGCTTCTTCGCCCCCTCTTGCAAACACAAATGGGTCGCCACCTTTGAGGCGAACTACTACCTTATGCTTTTTTGCCAGCTTGATTAAAAGGGCGTTGATGTCTGGCTGCTTCACCCGTGGGCCATCAGGGCTTTTGCCCACATAAATTTTTTCTGCCGAATCTGGTGCCAAGTTAAGAATGGAAAGCCCGCTAGGAAAATTTGCCAGCCGATCATAAACCACAGCATCAGCTTGGCGCAAAATGGAAGCGCCTTTTACTGTTAGTAATCCTGGGTCTCCTGGCCCAGCGCCCAAAAGATAGACGGCCATATAATAAGCCTATTTTGAAATATCGCGCAAGTGGTGTGCCAACCGTTTGCCAAGCTCGGCTGCGGTTTCTTCAGGTTGAATTTTTAAGGTTGCTTTTTTACCAGCAGCTTCTGGGTTGAGCGCTAACATTCCTTTTATTTTTAATGTGCCGCCTTCAAAAAAAGCATAGGCTGCTGCTGGAATATTGCAATCCCCACCCAGCTCTTTTAAAAATCCTCGTTCAGCATCTAGTTGCATTTGTGTTTCAGGGTGATTGATGGCTGAAAGAATTTCAGCGATGTCTTTTTGGCGCTCTTTGTCTAAAGCAACATCTTCACTCAGGCATTCTATTGCTAGAGTTCCTTGCCCAACTTGGGGAATCATTACATCGGTGTCTAAAACAACAGATTTTTCTGGAACAATGCCTAAACGATCTAGGGCAGCTTTGGCTAACAAGATGGCATCCATTTCGTCTTCTTCTTTGAGTTTTCTTAGGCGGGTTTCAATGTTTCCTCTCACTTCTACAAACTTTGTGTTGGGGGCCAGTTCAGCCAACTGGATTCTCCTTCGGGTTGAACCTGTGCCGATTGTTAGGGCCTTGGCGTTTGTTTTTATAATGCCATTCGTTTTATCTACACTCAAATCTTTTAAATCTTTATCGCCCACTGGCACATCGCCTTTCAATATGTCGCCTATCAAAATATCTTTGGGGTCGCCCCTCTCAAGCACCGCTCCAATAACAATTCCCTCTGGCAGAGTTGCCGACAAATCTTTAGCAGAATGAATGGCAATATCAACACCGCCTTCTTTTTCATCTACCCCACTTAAAAGGGCTTGCTCTAGAGCAGCTGCAAACACTGCCTTTCCACCAATCTCAGCAATAGGGGCATCTAACCGTTCATCGCCCTCTGTTTTAATAGCCACCGCCTCAACTTCTACTTCTGGAAAGTGCTGATTGATTTCGTCAATGACAATTTGGGTTTGACGGAGTGCCAGTGGGCTACTTCGTGTGGCTGCCCTTATTTTTGAGACATTTAGCGGCACTAAAACTTAAATAACTCTTTGAGAGCTTGAGCTAGTTCGTTGGCAGTTTTTTCATCAACCTTTTGAATTGCCACGCTAGGATTGTGAAGCACTTTGTTGATAATGCTGTGAACCAACTCTTCTACGGTTTCTCGCTCAGCTGGTTCTAACGACTTCAGCCTTCCGCCATATCGTTCAAACTCATCTTGGGATATCTCACAAATCTGGCGCCGAAACTCGCTGATAAATGGTGCTAGCTTTGTGGTTTGAACGTTTTCTTCATAACGTGTAACTTCTTGGTTTAATATCTCTTGGGCGCGATCCATATCTTCTTCTGAATCCACATGTGTGTCTGAAACATAACGTCTCACATCATCAATGTCGATTAGGGTCAGCCCTTCTAAATCTCGCGATAGTGGGTCAATGTCTCGTGGCACAGCAATGTCAACTGCCAGCAGTGGCTTGTGATTACGGGCAATCATAGCTCGTTCCATCTCGTCTCTTTCAACCAACAATGTGGTTGCCCCAGTGGAAGAGAAAAGCACATCGGCATCAGCAAGAGCTTTTCCAATTTCGTCTAGGTGAATGGCTTCACATCCATGTTGTTTTGCCATAGTGGCAGCATTTTTGTAAGTGCGGTTAGCAATGGAAATGTTTTTAGCAGCAGCTCGAGTAAGCAATGTGGTTAGCCTCTGCCCCATTTCCCCAGAGCCAAGCACAACTGCTTTAGCCCCTTTCAAGGTACCAAGTTTTTCAACTGCCATTGAAACAGCAGCATCTGAAACTGATTGAGTGCTTTTCATCATTGGAGCTTCTGTGCGAATTCGCTTTCCTGTTTCTAGTGCGCGGTGGAACAAATTGTTCAGGGCAGAATCAGAAACCTTTTCTTCTTCGGCAATCTTCCATGCTCGCTTGACTTGCCCTTGAATTTCATATTCGCCTAGCACAGCAGAATCCAAGCCTGCTACTACACAGAACAAATGTGAAACCACATCTGTGTCAGTAAACGAATAAAGGTGTGAGTTCAGCTCCTCTTCACTAACAAATGTGAAGTCGCTCAAAAATTCCTTCACGGTTTTTGCAGCGCCATGAAATGCTGTGGCAGAAGCATAGATTTCTGTGCGGTGACAAGTTGAAAGGGCAACTGCCCCAGAAATATTTTCACACTCAGACAACCCGTGAAGAGCCTTTAGCAAGTGCGCGCTAGAAATTGTTGTTCGCTCTAATAGCGATAGCGGAGCTGTTCGGTGATTTAACCCAATTAAGATAACAGACATTTTTCAAAAATTACTTTAGCCTCTTTTAGCTTTCCATCTCTAATTAAATTCAGTATGTTTCCCTCTACTGCCAAGTCTAAGGCAGTTTGCCAATCTAGCAACTCTGTTGAGGTATTAGATTTTTGATATTCTGCGCGCACTTCAGCAACGATTTTTAGAAACTGCTCAAACTCTGGAGTAATTTCTTTTGCGACTTCTTTTTCAAGACGGCGGCGGAGCCAGCTTGCAAATGCTGGGCTAAGCCCGCTGGTTGAAATTGTAATTAGCAGTTCGCCTTCTGCTTTGCTCTCTTGTGCCTCGCTCTCTTCTAGCACCTCAAGCCTCAACCGAGCGGGAAGGATAGCTGAACAATTAGAAGGGTCATCAACAGCATTTACCCAAATGTGGGCAGCTTCAGCATCGTTGTAGATTTTTTTGTTTAGTTCGCTATCTTTCGTGGCAGCAACCACCAGCCACTTTCCCTCTAGGTCTGTGGCTTTATATTTGTCGGCGGGAACTTGAACAATATTACCTTTCGCCTTTTTTAACTCTTCAATCTTTTGGTCGGCCAACTTTCCTTCCCCAACCACTAGAACTTTTCGGTTCTTCAAATTCAAAACTATGGGGTAGGAAGACATTTTCTTAAAGCCCCTAGAGAAGAATAAACAGCTGAACTATACCAGCGATAAGAATGGCAGCAATTAGTGCCAGCATTACTATGGATGTACCTTTTCGCATTCTATTTGTAAAGTTGCCTATCTTGGTTCCACTGGAATTTCTTTTATCGGCGCTAACATCACTTCATCGCCTTCTGCCATCCCCAAATGAAAAGCTGCTGAAGTTTTTGCGCCAACTATGGCAGCCAAGCCGTAGGAATCGATGACTATCCCAAACTCACCCAATCCTGAGTCGTGGCCCAAATCAGCATAAGTTTTAACGATGCTAAGGGTTCTCACCATATCTTTGAAGAAAAGCTGAATAGATGTTCCAAGCTCAGCTAAATCTTTTTCTTCAAGGTTCAGCTGAACATTACCAAACTTATCAATCCACAAAACATCAGCGGCTAGGCTTCCGTCATCTTTTTTTCTAGCCACTGGCAAAATCTGTGGAGTTAAAGAATTGGGGTCAACTTCATCACCCAGCTCAGAAATGTCTAGCCCGTTCATAATGTGTGCAACTGCTGGGGCAAAAATATCTCGTGCAGCAAATGTTTTTCCCACTTGTAAAGGTTCGGGTTGTGGAAGTTGGTATTTTGAATTCGTTATTTCAAAAACCCTATCTGGCCCACCCACCATAGCCGTGACAGGTGCCAAGATGCCGTTATCTGGAGCAACTAAAACTGATGAGCCACCGCCCACCTCAACTGCAACTGCTCGGCGGCTGGAACCTACGCCTGGATCAACAACTGCTAGCACTACTCCTGGCGAAAGATAAGCACCGCATCGAGCTAGAGCTAAAGACCCCGCCCGAATATTGTGCGCTGGAATGCCATGTGTGATATCTACTATTCGCGAAAAAGGCGCCATCTCATAAACAACCGACTTAACCACTCCTACGAATTCATCTTCGTATCCAAAATCGCTTAGAAAGGAAAGTGTTTTGAAGCCTGCTTCCTTTTTTGCTTTTTTCATATTACTTCTTGTCTTCTTGCTCTTGGAATTCGTTGGCAATCTCAACTGAACGTTCGGTTGCTTTTGTCACTGCTTTTTCAACTAGAGAAAAAAACTGCCCTTCATCTAGGGCTTTCAAGCCCGCCTCGGTAGTGCCGTTTGGTGAAGTGACTTGTTCTCTAAGCTCTTTGGCAGAAAGCTCCCCCTTGAGCAACATATTCGCTGCCCCTAGTAAGGTTTGGGCAACAAGGGCATCCACACTCTTTGCTTCTAGTCCTAGTTCTCTTCCAGCAGTTTGAAGGGCTTCGGCAAAATAAAATGCAAACCCAACTCCTGAGCCTGACAAGCCAGTGATGGCATCAAGCATTTCTTCTTTGACTCTTACAACGACCCCGACCGATGAAAGAATTGACTCTGCCCAATCCATATCGGCATCGGTCGCTGTTTTGCCCGAAGAAATTGCTGCTGCTCCAAATCCAATTTGAGAAGGGGTGTTTGGCATCGCCCGAATCACTCGGCATTCGCTATCTATTCCTGCCTGAAGAGTTGCTGAACGAACTCCTGACACAACAGACATCAGCCGTGGAATTTCTAATCCGCCCAAACCAGCAAGGGCGCCAGAAACATCGACTGGCTTCACAGCCAAAACCGAATCGATTTGTTTCACTGGTTTTTCTACGGCGCTTACACCAGAAAACATTGCTTCAATTTCTGCTCGGCTTTCAGGTCGGCGAGCTACAACAACGATTTCAGTTGGGTTTGCCCAGTTGGCAGAAAGCAATCCTCCAAGCAGGGCTTTTGCCATATTCCCCCCACCGATAAATTGGAGGCTTGTCATTTTCTCTTAGGTTTTGTCAACAATCTTTACTATTAATTATTGCCATTAATTGACGGCGGGCTAATGGGCAGATAATTTAATGGGTCTTTTGGAACTCCGTCAACTATAACCTCAAGGTGTAAGTGTGGAGCGCTGCTATTTCCTGTGTTGCCAATTGAACCGATGATTTGCCCTTGCTCTACACTTTCGCCAACACTAACAGGATATGAGCTTAGATGCGCATACCTAG
>JAHRAM010000204.1 GCA_020027305.1 Acidimicrobiia bacterium
CAGAAAACAGCGTAATCGCCACATATTTGGGCGGAGGCTCAGCAACAGCAGAATTCTTAGACAGGTGGCGATGTTTTCACTGAGTTCAGTATCAGCTAAATTGCTATTCAAAAGTGAACCCGCCATATAGCTAGAGCGAACCAAGGGGCCAGCTTCAATGTGTTTAATGCCAAACATTTGATTCATAGATGTCAATTCCACAAACTCTTCTGGCTTCCACCAGCGAACAACTGGAATATGTTTTTCACTGGGGCGCAAATACTGACCGATTGTGACAATATCCACGCCAACCTGCCCAAGATCTATCAAGGTGTCGATTACTTCTTCTTTTGTTTCCCCCACCCCCACCATGATTGACGACTTTGTGGTTAGGTCAGCTAACTTTGCCCTTGCCAAAACAGCTAGGCTTCTGGCATAACTCGCCCGACTTCTTACTTGCTTCTGGAGCCTGAGGCAAGTTTCAATGTTGTGGTTTAAGACCTCTGGACGCTCGGCAAAAATCGTGTCTAGCACTTCTTGGTCTCCCTGAAAGTCTGGGATAAGAACTTCCACGCTCACCTCAGGGCAACGATTTCTCACCGCCCGAATGGTTTTTAGAAATGCCCCAGCCCCTCCATCTGGCAAATCATCTCTTGCCACTGCCGTGATAACAACATGATTTAGCCCCATATCTTCAACGGCACTGGCAAGTCGCTCAGGCTCACTTGGGTCAAGCGCCAAAGGCTTTCGCGTGTCTACCAGACAAAACCCACAACTTCTTGTGCATCGGGTGCCGTTAATCATAAATGTGGCAGTTCCTTCACCCCAACACTCAGACAGGTTCGGGCAACCTGCTTCTTCACACACCGTGGGAAGTTCTCTTAAAATCTTTTTAAGTTTGAGGTGATTGGCAGAATAGTTGACAGGGGCTCTCAGCCATTCAGGCTTTTTTGCTCTTATTTGAATTGGGGCTGATACGTTTTTGTGGGATGGCGCGATTGACAGATTATGTGAAAGATTGCCAAGCCAACGCCTGCTGGCAGCGCTGGCGACTGCTTTTGCAACTTCTTTGACAGTTAAATTATTTAAATCACCAACTTCAAGAACTTCGCTTTTTTCCATTTGTTCTTTTGTGCCTACTTGTTCCTTTATAGAGGTAACTGAAATTCCTTCAATTCCACATGCCACGATATTTTTAAACCACGACAAATCAGTTGTTACGTTCAGAGCAAATCCATGCATAGTATTTCCACGGCTTAGCTTCACACCGATAGAAGCAATCTTGCTCAAACCAGCTAACTCGATATTGTCGGCGCTATTATTAGCATTGGTTTGCCAGCTCTCATCCATCCCCAAATTCTCACTTTCATTCATCCCCAAACTTTCATTTGCCCGCAAGCTGTCTTTTACCCACAAACCAGGAAACCTCTTTTGTGTTTTAATTTTTTCAGCCAGCTTGGGCAAACCTAAATCAACACCAATTGCTTCAATCAAAAGCTGTTCCAACTCTCCAACATATTTTGCCGTGCTAGTCAAGCCACCTTCCTTTTTGTTTAGAGAAAGGATTGGATAACCAACCAACTGCCCCGGCCCATGAAATGTAACGTCGCCTCCTCTGTCTACCCAAAAAACATCTGTCCCATTTTCTTGTGCCAAAAGATTTTCAGCCTTTCCACGAACGCCAAAAGTATAAACTGGCGGATGCTCAACTAGCAATAGATAGTTCTTGGCGCGCTCGCCCTTAGTTTCACGCGCAACCATATTTTTAGCAAAAAGCGCCTTCTGCAACTCCCAAACATCACCATAGGCTGCCCGCCCCAGCCACCTTATATAAAGATTTTGCTCGTGCAAATCAATCAAAGTTCAATCTCCCAGTCGCGCTCTTCAATAATCAGACGTAGATGGTCTAAGAACGCCGCCACGTATGCCCCGTCAAATGCTCGGTGATCCCATGCCAACGCCAACACACCCACAGAGTGAATTGTGATTGACTCATCGCCATCATCAGAAATCACCACAACGGGTTTTCGGCTTATGCCGTCAGTTGACAAAATAGCGACTTGGGGCTGGTTGATTATTGGAAACTGCATCAACGTTCCATATTGACCTGGATTTGTGATTGTGAATGTTCCGCCCTCTAACT
Organism: Acidimicrobiia bacterium; assembly: GCA_020027305.1. Lineage (GTDB taxonomy): Bacteria > Actinomycetota > Acidimicrobiia > Acidimicrobiales > Hopanoidiivorantaceae > JAHRAM01. The sequence goes on from JAHRAM010000204.1 coordinate 2,123, forward strand.
CACTGGGCTTGAGCTTTTTAACACGGGCGCGTTTTGCCAAATCAGATACTTCTCTAGCGATTTCGGTTAGCGACTTGGTATCGGCGTCTTTCACAACTGGCGCCAACAACCCCTCAAAATCTAGGTCAACAGCAATCGCCATATTCACATAGTTCTTCACGATGAGCTCTTCATCTGTGATGGCAGCATTGATGTGGGAATATTCACTCAGAGCATCACATACCGCCCGAATAATAAATGGAAGATAGGTGAGGCTAAAGCCTTCTTGCTCTTTGAACTGGAGGCGAAACTGCTGGCGAACTTTTTCTACATTTTCAAAATCAACTTCTACTGCTGTGAGAACGTGAGGGGAAGTATCTTTTGACCTTCGCATATGTTCGGCAGTGAGCTTTCTGATTTTAGAAAGCGGAATCGTGGTTTCGCTATTTGGACTGGTTCTAAAAACTTGTGGCGGAGCAGTTGGAGCATTGTTGTTTGAAGCAGCTCCTGCAATCTTGCTTGCCGCCAGAGCCAGCTCAACATCTTTTCTGGTAACCCTTCCACCCCGACCTGAGGCTATTATGAGCGATTCATCCACCCCGCTATCTCTAATGAGACGGCGAACAACTGGAGAGGTGACTTTTTTCTCGGCAACTTTTTCATCTGTGGTGCTTTTCTTTTCAGTTTTTTGAGAAAGCACTTCTTTTGGGCTTGTGGTTTTGCCTGCTTTCTGCGCGCTATCTTTTTGTATGTCGTCTGACTCGGTTGAAATAGCGTTTGGGTTTTTGTCTTCTTTATCATTTTGTGCGTTTGTCTCACCTGGGGTGTCTTGTTTTATATCTGCTTGGGCTTCCATCTCTGCCATCATTTCAGCTTCAGATTTTCGCTCGGCATTTTCTTCCACATCTAGAACTGCCAGCACTACCCCGACCTCAACCGTTTCACCCTCTGGAACTTTTATCTCTAGCAAGGTGCCAGCCACAGGGGCAGGAACCTCAGTGTCAACCTTGTCGGTGGAAATCTCATAAAGCGGTTCGTCGAGTTCTACTGCCTCGCCAGAGCTTTTTAGCCACTTGACTATTGTGCCTTCTGTGACAGTTTCACCCAGTTGGGGAAGTTTGATTTGTTCCTCAGGCATGTAGCGACCTCCCCGTTAAAGATATGGCTGCTTCTCCAAACATTTCGCTCAAAGTTGGGTGTGGGAAAATGAAATCTGCGATTTCGCCAGCCGATGCCTCCCAGTTTATGGCGAGGTATCCTGCCCCGAGTTGTTCAGTGACCCACGGCCCAACCATATGAACCCCCAAGAGCTTGCCAGTTTCTTTTTCTGCCACCACTTTGACTAGCCCATCAGTTTCACCAAGAATTTGTGCTCGCCCGTTGGCAGCAAAACTGTGCTTTGACACTGCCACCTCATAACCAGCATCGGCAGCAGCTCGTTCGGTCAACCCAGCAAATGCGATTTCGGGCTGGCAGTAAATTCCCCATGGCACTTTTTCATAATCAATGGGGAGCGGGTCTTCACCCAACAAGTGCTTCACCACAAAAATGCCTTCGGCGAATCCAATGTGTGCCAGTTGAGGGCTGTTGATGAGGTCGCCAGCAGCATAAATATTTTCACCTGCCAACAGGTTTTCATCCACCTTCACAAACCCAGCGTCATCGATTTCTATGCCAACATTTAAAGCAGTTTCTTTTAATGAGTCAGAATTTGGGCGCCTGCCGACACACACTATCACTAGCTCAGTTTTGAATTCCCCGCTTTCATCTTTTTTGTCGCCAGCTTTGTTGTCGGCAAACTTCAAAACTCCCTCCTCATAGCTGGTTACAGAAACCCCTGTGGCGATTTTGATTCCCCTCTTTGAAAATGACCGCTCAACGACTTTGGAAATGTCTGGGTCAACGCCTGCCAAGATTTCGTCAAGGGCTTCCACCAGCATTACCTCTGACCCGATGTCAGAAAAGAAAGAGGCGAACTCAACGCCAATGGCACCTGCCCCAACTATGGCGACTGATTCGGGCTTTTCATCCCAGCTCAATATTTCATCTGAGGTGACGACTGTTTTGCCATCAACTTTTAACCCTGTTGATTCTGGAAGCTGCCTAGGCTTAGAACCTGTGGCAAGTAAAATGTGGTTGGCGGTAATTTCTTGGTCTGCGGTTTCTTGGGTAGTGGCGTTTTCGGTGTTTTCAATTAGAACTTTCTTTGGCCTGCCAGATTCACTTGATTCACTGGGGGCGATTGTTCCAACTCCAGAATAAACTGTGATGCCACGATTTTTGAGTGTGCCACTTAACCCCTTGATAAGTTTTTCTACCACTTGTTGTTTTCTAGCCTGAACCTCTGCCATATTGATTGTAGGAGAGCCATCAATGTCAGTGCCAAACTCTTTTGCCGACAAGACGGTTTGAAACACTGCTGCTGATTCTAAGAACTCTTTTGCGGGGATGCACCCAACATTGAGGCAGGTTCCGCCAAGCTTGTTCATTT
>JAHRAM010000001.1 GCA_020027305.1 Acidimicrobiia bacterium
TACTTTTTCACATCCTACTATCTGGGTTGCTCATCTTTTTGGTGTTGCTTCATTCAGGCAGAGGGGGCGGATTGTCAGATATGTTTGGTGGCGGTTTAGGGGCTTCAGCAGCAGGCTCAACTGTTATGGAGCGAAACCTTGACCGAATTACAATAGTGCTGGCTCTTATTTTTGCATTTGCCACTTTGACGCTCGCGCTCGTATTTGACGCTGCCTAAAATTCTAGAATTAAAATCCCTGTCGGAGTGGCGGAACTGGTAGACGCGCATGGTTGAGGGCCATGTGCCCGTTAAGGGCGTGGGGGTTCAAGTCCCCCCTCCGACACACTAAAATTGATTTATTTCTTGGCTCAATTTCCAAACTTAATTTTTGGGCCAAGCAGATTTACCTTTGGCAATTGAAACTAAATCTGCAAGCGTAAATGAGTCAAGAAACTCTCGCATCTTGCCACCAGCTTGCCCCCAGATTGCCAGCAGCACACATTGCCCTTCGTGATCGCAGGCTCCATCAGTGTGGGGCTTTGAAAAATCTCCAGCAGTGATTGGACCATCAACCGAGCTAACAATTTGACTCAAATAAATTTCTTCAGGTGGGCGAGCAAGCAGATAGCCACCGCCTTCTCCGCGCTTTGATTTCACCAGCCCTGCTCCTTTTAGCGAAAGGAAAATCTGTGCCAAGTAAGGTTGGGGAAGCCCTGTTCTTTCTGCCAGTTCCAAGATAGTTACTGGTTCAGTGGTGCTACTTAGTGCCAACGAAAGAAGGGCTCGGCTAGCATAGTCGCCTTTGGTGGATACTCTCATTTATATAATCCTACAACAGAAAAATATTGCTGATGGGAAACAAAGAATTCACTTACCCACTGAGTAGATAAACAAAAAGGAGGTTTTCATCCAAAAAATATGTGAACAAAAAAAAATGGGTCCGGGATCAGTGGCCCCTTTCGGGACCACTTCCACTAATTTTTGCAAATTAGCGGTGCTGTTCGCCCCAGGGGGTTCCCAGCGATTCCGGGCCTCGCGTATAAACTGTTCAGTTTTTCTAGGTTCTGCCGCTTGGTTTCCCAGTTCGGCTCCTTCTAGCTCCCAGTTAAATCTCCACTTTCGAGTTGCCCTTCAAGTTTCGTTCAACCAAGCTCCAACCTCTTGGTTGGTTCCGCTTTGCTTTTTCAAGCCCACTGCTTCCGATTGCCGTCTCCGACTATTTTTCACAGCTAGCGATAAAACTGTATTTTTTATACTTATTAAGAGTATGTTCTAAATTTTTAGCTCGTGTTATAGAAATCACAAAATCCACAATTTATTCACAGAAAAAAATCTAAATTTTTGTTTTTCCACAAAGTCTTTACACAGTCGCCCATAGATTTCTGTGGATATACACCTCTTTTAATGTCGAAGGCACGTCAGTCATTATTCCATCCACCCCTAAATCTAACAATCGATTCATCTCATCTTTGTCATTGATAGTCCAAACATGCACCTTCAAACCTTTTGCATGGGCAGCCTCTACGAACTTTTTAGTCACCACAGAAAATTTTAGAGAACCAATTTTTAACCAAGGGGGGACTTGCAAACAACTAAACCTTGAATTGAGTTTGGGCTTTGATTTCTGCTTTGAAAAAACCGAAAAAAACGTCGCCAGATAAACCCTAAGAACTTTTAAGATGCCCGCTGAGATAACAACGTCTCCACTCATTAGTCTCTGCAGTCGCTTTTGCCTCCAACCATAAAAAGAGCCAATACAAACTCGGTCTTCCATCTCTAATTTTCTTAGCAAGACAACTAACAGTGGAATACTTTCTGAATCTTTCGGGTCAATGTTCCAAAAGACATTATATTGCTCTTTGAATTCCTTAAAAATTTTATCGGCCCGAGGTATTGGTTCTCCACCAACCCTTAATTTTGAAAGCTCTTCCCACGTCATTTTAGAAATTTTTGAACGTTTTCCTGTTAGGCGAGTTGCCTTTTTGTCATGAAACAAAACTAGAACATTATCCTTGGTTGAGACCACATCGGTTTCTAAATATCTGTAGCCCAAATCAATTGCATTTTGAAATGCCTTTTTTGTGTTTTCAGGCGCTTCTAATGCTCCGCCTCGATGAGCAAACGCAATCGGTAAATTGCCAGAATTGTTTAAGAATCCCACAGAAATATTAAATGTAGTTTAGAATTGTAAATAGATTAATAACGTTTATTTTTACACAAAAAAATTGTCAAAATGACTTTAAATAGATTTTACTAAAAGTGCGAAGAACAAAGACTGTAGCAACGATAGGGCCTAACTCCGATAGCCCCGAGGTTTTAGAAGCCATGATTTTGGCAGGAATGGATGTAGCCCGAATCAGCTTGGCACACAACACACTAGAAAAATCGCTTGAAAACTATAGAAACGTTAGGGCGGTTGCCAAAAAACTCGACAGAAATACTGGCATTTTGCTAGATCTCCCAGGCCCGAAAGTTCGAACAGCCACTTTTGAAAGTCAAGGATGCAATTTTGAGTGGGGGCAAAAAGTATCGCTTCGATATGGAAACGAAAAAAGCACCTGTTCTATGATTGAAGTTGACTATGAAGAGTTGGCAACCTCAATGGCGATGGGCGATACTGTTGGGTTTGGAGATGGGGGAGTCATCCTTCAAGTTGAAAATATTAAAGGTGATGAATTGGAATGTGTGGTTTTACATCAAGGACATTTGGTAGGAAGACCTGGAGTTCATATTCCAGCAGAGCGGCTAAAGATTTCCACTCCCACCGATATCGACCTTGCCAATTTAGAAGTATTTTTAGAAGAAGGTCTAGATTTGGTCGCCCTTTCTTTTGTGCGAACAGCAGATGATATTTTTCGCCTTAATTTAGAACCGCCTCCAAAAGGTCCTTTGGTGATTGCAAAGATTGAAACCTCTCTGGCAGTTGAAAATCTGAGCGAAATCGTTGAAGCCTCAGGAGCTGTTATGGTAGCAAGGGGTGATTTAGGGGTGAACTATCCTCTTGAAGAGGTTCCCCACCTACAAAAGACAATCATTCAAGAATGCATTGCAAAAGGCCGCCCAGTAATCACTGCCACCCAAATGCTGGAGTCAATGATTCACGGGCCAACCCCAACACGGGCTGAAGTTTCTGATATTGCTAATGCTGTGTTTGATGGTTCTAGTGCTGTAATGCTTTCTGCTGAAACAGCAATTGGTACAAATCCTGTGAAAGCGATGGAAACAATGGTTCGTGTGGCAGAAAAAGCTGATGAACATTTTGATTCCACAACTTGGAGCGAAGCAATTGCAGCGCAAGGCCTAAAAGATACCGACAAAGATGGCAACGCAAAAGAAAAGGCAAAAGAAAACATCACAAACGCCATAACAATGGCAGGAGCTCGGGTAGCAAACGAAATGGATTTAGCGGCAATCATTTGTATATCTGGCTCGGGATTAACAGTTAGATCGGTAGCTCGTTTTCGGCCAGGTGTGCCAATATTAGGGTTTAGCCCCGACCCACGTGTTATCGCACAGCTGAGCCTGAGCTGGGGGGTAACACCGTTTTATATGGAAGAATCTGGGCATTATGAAGACCGCGTGGCCGAAGCTATAAAGATAGCTACTTCAAATGGATTGCTATCCTCAGGTGATTTGGTGGCGGTTCTAGCTGGGCTACAAGAAGCAGCACGGGTTTCAGATATCATTTGGCTATGCAAAGTTCCTTAAAAAAAACAAATGAAGCTCTATAAGTTATTGTGCTTTTAGACATCACATTTAATGGGTATTCCACTTTCTTATGTTTTTAGGCACTAAATTAAATAAATATAGTATCATCTCGCACTTGAACCAAGACAGCAAGAAAGAAAACAGTCGTACCAAATTATGGAGATACCAGAAATAGAAGTTGCTGAACTAGTTGCACAAATAAATGATGGTGCGACAGTTTTAGATGTAAGAAACCAAGATGAATTTGCTCAGGCAAGAATTTCTGGCGTCGTTCATATTCCACTTGACGAATTAGAAGCACGGTATGCAACAGAGCTTGATAAAGAAGTTGATTATTTCATTGTGTGTGCCAAAGGCGGAAGAAGCAAACAAGCAGCCGAATTTCTTTTTGGGCAGGGATATAAAGTAACAAACGTGATGGGGGGAACTGACGGCTGGATAGAGCTAGGCAATAGCTATGAATCGGGATAAGCAATTAAACATAAATTGGTAACCATAAATTGATGACCACAAATTAGCAACCATAAATTAGATGACGATAGATATAGAGTTTGATACCAGTAATTTAATTTTTACAGATTCAGAGCTAGAAAACCTACTTGAGAGCCTAAAAACTGAGTCTTGTTATGGGCTTGATACTGAATTTATTGGCGAAGGCAAACTTTATCCCAAACTTGCTCTAATCCAAATTTCTTGGAAACCCTCAAAAAAACATTTGAAATTAAAAACAAGAAATGCACATGCAAAAAGCCCAGAAGAAACAACTGCCCTCATCGATCCCACAACTATTGACCCAGCATTGCTTAGCGATTTTTTCATAAATGCTGGCACGGCAATTATGCATTCAGCTGCCCAAGACTTAAAGATTCTTAAGCAATATTGTGGCGCTGTGCCAAATGAAATTTTTGACATTCAGACAGCTGCGGGGTTTATTGGGTTAGGACATCCCAGCCTCGGCCAATTGGTAAATGAATTTTGTGAAACAAGCCTTCCCAAAAAAGCACAGCTAACTGATTGGCTGAAACGCCCGCTTACTCGCCGCCAAACTGATTATGCCCGAGCCGATGTAGCATATTTATTCCCCATATATGAGGCGCTAACCCTCAAGTTGAAGTCTAGGCAACGACTTGGGTGGGCTATTCAAGAATCCGAACAAATTCGCCAAACCAATTCAAAAACCACTGCCCCTTGGGCTTCAATTAGAAAAATAAAAACACTCAAGGGCAGGGCACTTGGTATAGCTATTAGCTTGGCGCTTTGGCGAGACCAAAAAGCAAAGGAATTAAATATTTTGCCAAGAAAGTTTTTAGGTGATGCAGCTTTAATTGTGCTGGCTGAAATGGCTCCAGAGTCAATGCAAGAATTGAATGATTTGAGAATACTAAAACGTTATTTCAATGGCACAAATAAAAATTCAAGTAATGGCAAAACAACTAGAGCAGAAATGCCCCGAAACACAGTATATGGAGAAATTCTCTTGCTTGTAAAGAGTGCAAAACCCGTTGAAGAAGAATATAGTGAAGGGCAAATTCCTGATAAAAATCAGCAGTCGGTATTTAACATAATTCTGGCATGGGCAAACTCTTATGCACTTTCATGTGATATTCATCCAGCACTTCTTGCCACTAGAAAAGACTTGATTGAATTTTTTGCACTAAATCCAAGCGGGCGCCTCACCGAAGGGTGGCGAGGCGAACTCTTGAGTGAAACCCTAAGCTTGATTGCTAAAGGAGATGCTTCAATTGCAATTGGGCAAAATGGAAATCTAGTTTTAGAAAAACGTTCGGGCAAATCGCTTATTTAGTTAGCCGTTTGCGCTAGTTTTTTGTTTCCGCCTCAATTTCCTGTTTCTATATTAATTCCCTGTTTCTTCTAGGAGGTCCCTGAGTTTAATGATGTCATCTTCATAGACTACCCCTATCAAGGCATCTTCAGCATCTACAACGGGGATGGTTTCTGTGTTATCTTTCTCCATTGCAATTAACACATCATGGAGTGTCCATGTGGGCATTGCTCGGGAACAGTCTCCAATATAAACGGCTTCAACATTTGTTGTTGTCCACTGGGTTTGATCTAACTCGGCTATGGTTTGCCAACTACACATTCCTTTGAAAAGCCCATTTTCTGTCACTGGAACATCTCTGGTGCGATTTGCAAGCACATGTTGATAAACAAACTCTTGAACTGTGGCATCGGTTGGCACAGTTAAAACATCTGTAGTGAGCGCTGATGTGATGGGAAGAGCCATGCGTCCCTCTAAGTGCCCTTGTCTTTCTACCCGTTGATAAGAAGCCACTGATGCTGGCCCAGCAACAACTTGTGAAAGCGCAGATGCAATTAATGCTGGCACCACAAATGGTGAACCAAATGTAGCTTCTGCCACAAATACTACTGCCGTGAAAGGAACCCTGTAGCCAGCTGCCAAAAAAGCGGCTAACCCCAAAATAGGGTAGAGATTGCTGCCAGTTTGCCCAATCAGGTTGCCGATAAATGACCCCATTATTATTCCTAAACTAGCCAGTGGAATAAACAAACCTCCTGTGCCACCCATTCCAACAGTTGTAAGCGTTACAAGTATTCGTATTCCAAATAAAAGAGCGATAAGCCCTAAGCCTCGTTCTGGATCAATTGCCCAAAGAGCAGCTTGGGTGCCTGGACCTAGACTAAGCGAGGAATTAAACAACCAATCTGTAAGCACGACCATGCCAGCCAAAATTAGCCCACCTATTATGAGGCGATAAACAACTGGCGTTTTAGTACGAAAGTCTTTTGACCAGCGAACCAAATAGGCAAAAACTCTTCCCGCTAATCCCGCAACTATTCCTACAACAGCTCCACCCAGCAAATTTAAAGTACTAATTGGATTGCTATCACTTTCTCCAAGGTCTTTGAAAATGGCTTCGGTGTTTGAAAAAAGTGTAAACACAGTAAAACTAACTGCTGCTGCTATAAGAGCAGGGAGCAATGCTCGTTTCGTGCTGTCATCCCGATATGGAGATTCCAACGCAAAGATTACACCAGTAGCAGGGGCTTTGAAAATAGCAGCCACACCAGCAGCAGCACCTGCCACCATAAGCATTTTTCGTTCAGTTTTTCTGAACCATTTAAATGGGCGGCCTAAATTAATTCCCAGTGATGAGCCAATATAAATTGATGGTCCCTCTAGCCCCAGCCCTCCACCAAAACCAATAGTGGCTATGCCAGCTAAAAGTTTGGCGGGCAAGTCCCGCACACGAAACTTTGGATTGGGCTCATGGAACTGACGAATAAATTCATCTGCAGTGCCAGGATTAGTGTTTCTGCCCCCCACAAAACGCAATACGACAACGGCTATAAATATTCCCACAAATGGCAAGATTGCTTGCATGACAAGAGGTAAATCAAATAGCCAATGAAGTAGTTTTTCTTCAACGATAAAATCATAAGCATAAATGGTAAAACCTATAACCAACCCCAAAGTTGCTGAGGCAAGAAGTAAGCGAGCTAACCTTCCCTCTGGCAAAAATCCTTTAAAAAATGATTTTAATTTTTGGGAAAATGGGCGAGCAGAAGGCATAATCATAAATTACTCTTTAAATTGTTTTAATTTTATTAACGATGGGTTGCTAAATACAAATTAAGATATTGAAGTTAAGAATATGGGCAAAAAATGGAGATAGATATCGAGCCTCAGATTGAAGGGTTTTTAGCTTCAATCGAACAAATTGAAGAAAGCCTTGGAGAATTTGTTGTTGGGTTTTTGTCTGAGCAGCTTCAATCTGAAGGTGGAGATGCCAAAGAACTTGAACGGGTAAAAGAAATTGAGAAGTCAATCAGCAAAGCTCAACGGGCGCTGATAAAAGCCAAACAGTCTTTGGCAGAAATTACAGAAGCTGTCAACGAATAGGCAAAAAAGTTTTTGAATATAGGGAACAAACAATTTGCTATCACCAAATAAGTAGCTTGCTGTTGCCAAATATAAACTTTCTAAGTTTGGTTGGAGCTGTTTAAATGTGCTTCATTTTCATATCGCTCATAAAGTGTAGTTCGCTGAACTAAGGGGCGATTTAGTGATTTTGCCACCTGTAAAAAATCTTCGTAGGTCGCCATTTGCCCATGCTCTGCCCCCGCAGCGCGTGAGATATTTTCATTGATTAAGGTTCCGCCTAAATCATTTGCCCCAACCTGCAAAACTTGCCTCGCCCCTTCCATTCCTAACTTTACCCACGAGGCTTGAACATTTTTTATTAAATCTCCATAGACAATTCTTGCCACAGCATGCATTAACAATGCTTCTCTAAATGTTGGGCCACGACGCGATTTCTTTTGAATATATATTGGTGCAGCTTGATGAACAAATGGAAGAGGAACAAACTCGGTAAACCCACCTGTCTTTTTTTGGAGTTCTTTTGTAACAAGAATGTGCCTCGCCCAATTGATAGGAGATTCTACGCTCCCAAACATTATGGTGATGTTTGAAGAAAGCCCAATGTTGTGTGCGGTCTCATGTGCAAAAAGCCATTCTTCAGTGTTAATTTTGTCAGCACAGATTATGTCACGTATTTCATCATCTAAAATCTCAGCTGCTGTTCCAGGCAGAGAGCGAAGCCCCGCCTCTTTTAGCCGTGTTAGATATTTTTCAAGTGGCTCTTCAAGTCGCTTAGCACCTTCAGTTACTTCTAATGCAGTGAACCCATGAATGTGAATCTCAGGCACTTGT
>JAHRAM010000009.1 GCA_020027305.1 Acidimicrobiia bacterium
ACCTAAATCTTCACATTCTTTTATGTAAGTGTTGATGGGATGGTTGACATTATCATTGTGATATTCAAATGTTGAATTTGGCTTTTCTGCTGGTCGTGTGAATGGGGTATCTGTTCCTACTAAACCACACTCTCTATAGAGATTTGTTAGGTTTGAATTAACAGTTTGTGGTCCAACACACAATGTAGTGCTTTCAGAACAATGATTGCCGCTTGGATAAAAAAGGTTGACATTTCTTTCCAAAACATCTAAATAGTATCTAGGCTCCCAGAAATTTTTAGTCACGGTGCTACACACTACTGCCTTGTCGTTGTCATTATAGCCAACTGTATATTCTTGTTGAGTAGCAGAAGATTTTTCAATATGAATCGGATGATAAAACTGCTTATAGTCATCACAATTGTTTACTGGGTTAGGCGACCTTCTATTATAAACAAATTCATACAACGAAGATTCTGTTTCATCGTCTTCTGTAGTGCCTGTTGCAGGGTAACCATACCAACCAAATTCATGTTCTCTTTGTGCAAAGGTTCTAGACAATGAAACATTACCAGTTGGAAATTGAGATGGCAACCATAGCTCATTGTATCGAGTTCCACCGGTTAAATAAGATTCAACAGCTGGTTTGATTAGCCGTTGATAGTGATAATTTAACTGCGCATTGATATTAGGTAAAACATTATTGTCACCATCATACAAGAAATCATTGTTACTAGCATCAGTGCTTTCTGCAACTTTTAATGCGGTTTTTATTTGGGACGGAACATTGATTGCGCTTTTATTTTGAAATGCAAGGTTCAAGCTAGAAATTGAAAACAGCTGCTCTTGACTGGTGTAATATGGCGCTGCCCGCATAACAGCACAAGTGGGTATAGGTGGGGCAGCTGGCTGTGTTCGCCTATCAATAACTTCACACTCACCTGCTATTCCTGGTTGATAGCCAAAGCTCAAACACTCTCTTGCACCATTTGTGTGTCTGTTTTTGAATGAGCAATGATATGTATTGGTGCGTTCGGAATAATATGCATATACACCAGCAGTGTCATCTCGCACTTTAGGAGTTGCAGCGTTTCCGTCTTCATTCATTCCATCGTCATCGGGGTCATCATTGTCATGGTCGTATGTGCCACTTGAACCAACACTTGCCCAACTAATACATGCATAAAACCAATTGTTTGAAAATCCTAGAAAAAAGTTCTCTCCCTTTGAGGTGCCAATACACGTTCCTTGCCCAGTTGTTCGATTAATTCTAAAATTTAAAGCAGCAGCACAGCCTTCACTAGGGAGAGTCACCCGTGAACTTATGTAGCAATTTCTTCTGCTGGTATGGTAACCTAACCCGAGATTGTTGCAAACATTTCTGTTTGCTCCGCTAATTGCATAGAAGCAAGAGTTTTTAGCAGAAGATAATGTGCCTGAAATCTTTGTATCTACCACCAGCCATTTTGGACAATTTGTGGCGGTTTGAAAAAAGTTAAGCTGCACATATTCAGCGCGGCTAGTGGTATCAACAGACACTTTACCCACTTCTTTGTCTGAGTCCTCTGTGATTATACATTTTGAATCACTTCCACTTATAGAAAAGCCAATGAGTGGGTTGCCGTTATCAGGGTCGCTTAACCCGAGCTCTTCCAAAGAACAACTTCTTCTATATGTGTTTGGGTTCACAACACACTTGTTATGGTTTACTGTTGCATAAGTTGCACTAGAGTCATGTGGAACTGAAACAAAGGGAATGTAGCCGCCGTGGTTTGCACAGTATGAAATTAATTGCAAGCTAGCTCTTCTTGATGCGCCTGCGACTACAGTGGAGTTTTTTAGAGTTGAAATACCTGCTGGAGCATTATACAAATAGAGTGCGCACCCACCACGACTTAGCACACTCACTCTCAAAAGGGCGGTTTTATTACAATATACTAAATTTCCGCTTATTGCATTTCCATACGAGAGAGAGGAAAATATAGTAGTCGTTCGATTTGCTTCATTTGAGAAGCGGCTAGGTAAGAAGCTGTTGAACCCATACAATATTCCCCGATGTGTCTTGGTAGGATTTTGTGAATCGCCTACTATTGGGTTTGGCACAAGCGATACATCTGATATCTTTGCAAACCTACTAGAAGTTGAGAAATATATGCATGTATCGTAAATTAGTGAATCAATACTGCTAACTACTGCAGTAGAGCCATCAGCCTCAATCCAGCTTTTGTTAACAGGTATTAAGGTTGGATTATGTTTTTTTACCTCAACTAGAGGGCTGGTAGATGTTGCTTTTCTAGGTGGGAGGAGTTTTCTGCCTGGGGCAGCATCTCTATTATTTTCAAGCACGGAGTGCCAAAGACGTGTTTCAAGATTGGGGCATACGCTTGTCAGCAAATAAAGCCTGTCAGAAATTCCATCGTTGCGTACTACATCGGAATCTTCATCACTTTCAAAACGTGCATTTGCCTCAACATCTAATTGCCTTCGCTCAAGCCTTATGCGGGCATCTTCTTCTCCTTCACGATCTCTATCAAAAGATTCTCTAAGGTCTTCGAGAACGGCTACAGTTTCATCTAAACCCTCTGCACGGCCCCGCGTCGCGTTATAAATTATTACCCCTGCGGCAGCTGCAGCTAAAGCAAGGACTGCCGCAATGATGACTGTTGGCAGGGTGATTCCTCTATCATTAAGGAATTGCTGCTCTCGCCCTTCATTTTGGTTACATATATAATTTTGATGACATATATAACGCCTTTTATTTGCGCGAGTTATTTGCACGGGGGAAGGGGGTATATGACTATTTTGCATGAGTGATTTTTCATTTTTTTATAATATGTCCCTGTTGCGTTTGTTCTCAAAAATAGTGCTGAATCCTTTTTTCGCCTTTTAATGATAGTAGCACAGAATCTTTGGATTTCACAGCAGACGAGAAAATACAGTTGAAAAATACTATTGATGAATTGAGAATTCCACAGAATTCTTTGTATTCGCGTCTTTTGCGCTACTCTGCCAAAGGGTTGCCCTTAAAAGGTGCACGCCACTTGCATGGGTAGAAATCATAAGGGCCTTCTTTGTGACCGATGAAGCCAAGTTCAGAGGCAGCCTTTATTTCTCTGGCATTGTTTGACATCTCTGAAATTGTTTCAAATGTTGCCGCAGTGAAGGGAGCGCCAATAATTGCATTGAGCCTTACGCAGTCTACGTTGGTTACAGTTTGAGTGGTTGTTCTTTTTGCGGTGGGCAATGCCCTTGTGAGTATATCTCCATACCCAAATCTTTGATCAGGATTTGCTTCACAATAGAAGTAGCCATTATCTTTATTTGTGTCAATGTGAAAATAAGTGGGCACATTATAGGAAGCATTACCATATTTAATTAATGAGGGATGTTTAGCTTCGTCATTTTCAGTTAAAAGACCTTCACGCCAATGCCCAAAATTATCGCCAGTAGGAAGGGTGCCATTTTCTAGAAATGTTATATCTTCAACATTGAAATCTTTTACTTCAATAGGCTTATGGTAACTAAAACGAGTGAAATAATATGAGCTAAGTGACTGACATGCTCTAAAAAATGCCTGTACCTCAGCTGGAGCAGTTGCTGGAACTCTGAATTCACAATTTAGCTCAGCATAAGGTGCATAGAAAGTTAGGTTAGAACTGCTCCCTCCTCTATTGCGAGACCATTCTCCGCCCGCTAAATATCCAGCTTTTCCTTCTACTGTAGGAATATCTGGGTTAAATGGCACATCAGAAAAGTTAGTTAATGTGCTTTGATTTACAACATCAGTTAAAAGTGTTGGGTTTGAAAATCGCAAAACTGCAGCTCTAGAGTTGGCTCCAGTTCTTATTTGTTGGCGCTGAATGTGATTCACCATTTCTGACATTCCATAACGACTCCAGACAAGGCCGCCTTCAGCCTCAAATCGGTTATCGGCAGTTTTATCTTCTGGGTTTACACTTTGCCCGCCCAACAAATAAAATTGTGGGCCATTAGTTCCAATACGGGTCTCTCTAGCATCAGAGCGAACCCACAAATCATAATATCCATACGAATTGTTATTCCAAGCACCATCATTGTAGTTACGAAAATTGTTTGCAGGAGAAACCCAATCAATGGTTTCGTTTGAATCTAGTTGACTGAGTGCAACATGAATTTTTTCATCAACTTCAGAAAGCAATTTATAGTCATACAATTCATAGTTCCCACCCGAATATCCTAAATCTTCACATTCTTTAATATAGGAATTAAGGGGATTATTTATATCATTGCTGAAATTAAATGAAGAATTCGAAATTTCAGCAGGCCGTGTAAACATTGTATCTGTTCCAACAAGACTACATTCTCTATATAACTGAGAGCCAGCCAGTGGTGCTGAGCATGCTGTTGTGGTATTTGAACAATAATTGCCTGAATAAGTAGTGCCAGGAGCAAGCACATCTAAATAATATCGTGGTTCCCAAAAATTTTCCCCCGAAATGCCACATACCGTAGCTTTATTTTGGTCGTTATAGCCAACGGTATATTCTTGTTGCGCGATTGCTGATTTTTCAATGTGTAGAGGGTGATAAAACTGCTTATAGTCATCACAATTACTTGTTGAGTTAGGCGATCTTCGATTATTAACAAAATCAAGTGGGCTGGTCTCAGTAGGGTCTGGTTGAGAAGTTACGGCTGGATAGCCCTGTTGCCCGAATGTTCTTGACCATGAAACATTTCCAGTTGGAAATTGAGATGGCAACCAAAGTTCATTATATCTACCCCCGCCAGTTAGATAGGCTTCCACAGCTGGCTTGATTAGCCTGTCGTAATAATAATTTAGTTGTCCATTTATATTTGGTAAAACATTATTGTCACGATCGTATAAGAAGTCATTGTTGTCTATGGTGGCAAAATCGACTTGAACACCTAGCTCACTGTTTGCCGATTGGCGGGCACTTTTATTTTGAAAAGCCAGATTAAGGCTTGAAATTGAAAACAGCTGTTCTTGGCTGGTGAAATATGGTGCTGCCCTCATAACAGCACAGGTGGGGGCATAGGGAGCAGGGTTATATGTTCTCACATCCACAACTTCACATTCTCCAGGGACTCCTGGTTGGTACCCAAAGCTCAAACATTCTCTGGCACTATTTAGATATCTGTTCTTAAAGGAGCAATGATATGTATTTGTTTCCTGGGAATAATATGCATATACACTGGAATCATCATCTGGTACTTCAGGAGTGGCAGGGTCGCCATTTTCGTTACGACCATCTTTATCGGGGTCATCATTATCGTGGTCATAAGATCCGCGCAGACTTGTGTAGTTCCAGCCAGTGCAAAGCGAATGCCATCTTTCAGAAATCTGCCCTGTGAACCACCTACACATTCCTTTACCAGTCGTTTTGTCAACGCTGAAATGGTTGTGGTAATCACAGGTGAAAGGGCTAGAGGCTGCATAAAAGTAATAGCAAATGCCTGTTCTGAAAAAGAGCAATCCTAAGCTACTACAAAATTGTTCGGTAGCATTTTGTATGCCATAAACACAAGCAGGATAGTAGGGCAAGTTGTTTGTTCCATTGACTAAAAATGGCCCTATCTTCCATTTTGGACAGCTAGAAAGACTGCCAAGTCTTAGATACTCAAGACGTTCGGTGCTGCTAATAGCTATCTTTCCTGCTTCCTTGCTGCTTTCTTGAATTGTGCAGTTTGAGTTAGTGGATTTTGGAGCGATAGAAAACCCTATGAGCGGGCGGTTGGTTTTACTATCGAACAGGCCAAGATCGAACAAAGTGCACGTTCTTTTATAACGTTCGGGGTTGACGACACACTTGTTAAAGTCTGTTGTTTCATAGGTTTCGGTAGAGGAATGCGGGATTGGTACAAATGGAATATAGCCTCCATAAATCGCACAATATGAAATCAGTTGAGAGCTGGCTCTTTGACCCACACCGATCTTTGCTGTAGTTTTTCGCGCTGTGGGTGTTCCATCTGGAAAAGAAACTCGAGAAAGGTAGAGCAGGCAACCTCTGTTAATGACACCTAAGGCATTGCTAACATGAGCCGTAAGATGCAATCCAGACCTGAGACATCCTGATTCCCATAGGGGCGGCTCTATGTTTGACCTTATAGTTGTTGTGGAATCTAATGTGGACAAATCAAATATGTTGTATCCATAAGATATATCACTATATTCCCTGACATTCCCTGAATCGCCCACTATTAAATTTGGAACATTTGATACATCTGTTATTTTTGGTAGATAATCAGGAGTTGACCTATATACACATGCTTCGTGCTGTGGCTCAGGTGAAAGTTGCACCGTGGAACCATCTGCTTCAATCCAGTTTCGATTGATGTTGATTAAAGTTGGGTTTTGCTTGTTTACTTGAATTATTGAGCTAGTGGACGTTTCTTTTCTTGCAGGAAGTAGGTTTTTATTTGGGCTTGCATCTTTTCCATTTTCAATTAGAGAATGCCAGTGACGTGTTTCAAGATTTGGGCATTGAAACTCATCTAAATAGAGTCTGTCTGAAATTCCATCTCCTAACACTGGAATGACCGGCCCATCATCTTCAAAACGGTCATTTGCGATAAGGTCTAAACGTTGTCTTTCTTCTCTTGCTCTGTCTTCATCAAACGCATCTCTAAGCTCATCAAGGACAGCGGCAGCATCATTTATTTGCTCACTACGCCCCCGAATGGCATTATAAATTATTACTCCAACTGCAGCTGCTGCAAGTGCAAGCACTGATGCCAGAATAACTCTGGGGAGTGTGATTCCCCTGTCATCTAAGAACGTGTTGCCTAGAATTAATTTTCGTCTCTTCATTGTAAAAACTTTCTCCATTCATTGGGGAGCGAAAAATGGTCGAATCTCAGCCAGCTTTGTTGCGGGGGGGAGGGGGTATATCTACTTCGCATGATTATTTTTCATTTTTTAGTAATATTTCCCTTGATATCATTGCTCACAAAAGATAGTATGGAATTCCTTTTCTCGGCTTCACAGCAGATGAAAAAATGCTAGTGAAATGAGAATACCACAGAATTTTTTAGAATTGTGGTTTTTGAGCTATCTCGCCAAAGGGTTGCCCTTAAAAGGCGCACGCCACTTACATGGGTAGAAATCATAAGGCCCTTCTTTGTGACCGATGAAGCCTATGTCGGATGCTGCTTTTATTTGCGCTTCAGTGCCAGACATTTCTGAAATTGTTTCAAATGTTACAGAGCTTGCAGGTGTTTCAATGTCAAGTACTCTGTTTAGGTTTCCACAGTTACTATTGGTAAAGTTAGTTCCTGAATTTCGCTTAGGTAGTGCAAAAGTATTTTTGTGTCCAAAACCATCCTTCGGGGTAGGGTTTACTTCGCAATAAAAATAACCGTTGTTTCTATCGGTGTTGATATGAAAATAAGTAGGTGGATTGTAGCTGGCATTGCCATATTTAATTAGGGCTGGGTGTTTAGTAGCATCATCTACAAGTGCCTTTCGCCAGTGACCATAAAAATCATTGTTTGGAACAGCAGTGGTGCTATATTCCGCATCAGCAACTTCAAAAACTTTTACTTCAATAGGCTTGTGATAACTAAATCTAGTGTCATAATAAGAACCAAAAGATTGACACGCCCTAAAAAATGCTTCTACTTCTGGAGTAATCTTGTCAGTATCTGAAGCATTGGCATCTTTAACCCTAAACTCACAATTTAGCTCAGCATAAGGGGCATAATAAGTCAAAGTTGAATCCGC
>JAHRAM010000029.1 GCA_020027305.1 Acidimicrobiia bacterium
GCACAAAAAATGGACGCCCTTTCAAATTATGACTTTATGTCAGAACAAGCTGAAGCAATGTTTAATGAGCTGTCAGAGAAGTTAAAATCGCAACTGATTGACAACTACTTAAACCAAATGAGCCAAGCAATGGAAAACCTAGACACAGATCGCCTAAAAGATATGTTAGACGCCTTGAACCAAATGCTTGAAGAACAAGCTGACGGAATAGAACCTGACTTTGATAGCTTCAAAGAAGAATATGGCGATATGTTCGGCGACAACCCTCCAGAAAGCCTAGACCAGCTTATGGAATCTATGGCACGTTCAATGGCAGCTATGGGGGCGATGCTAAATTCAATGAGCCAAAGTCAAAGAAATCAGCTACAGCAGCTTGCCAACCAACTTATGGAAGATATGGATTTAAGCTGGCAGATGTCACGTCTTTCTGACAACTTGCTAGATATGCTCCAAAACATGGACTGGGATGCCTCATATGATTTTGAGGGCGACCAACAGCAAATGGATCTTCCAATGGGGCAAGATATTATGAACCAGCTGTCAGACCTTGAAAGCCTTGAACAGCAATTGGCTGAATCAACTACTCCTGCAGATATTGAAGAAATAGATGAGGAAAAAGTTAAAAAGCTAGTGGGCGAAGAGGGCGCCAAAAACTTAGAGCAGTTGAAAGAAATCACCAAACAACTAGAAGAAGCTGGTTTCATCTTTGAAAAAGACGGGCAGCTGGTTTTGTCGCCGAAAGCAATTAACTACCTCGGCAAAAAGGTTTTGTCTGAGATAATGCGTCGGCTAGAAAAAGACCGAATGGGAGCACACGACATTGACCTAGTTGGCACGGGGCATGAACGAGAGTTTGAAACCAAGCAGTATGAATGGGGCGACCCATTTAACTTAAATATTGAACGAACCATTAGAAACGCCATCACAAGACGCGCCAGTACCGATGGTGGAACCCCTGTGAAAATACTGCCTGAAGATTTTGAAGTAGAACGCACCCAGCAAAAGGTAGAGACCTCTACAGTTTTAATGCTTGACCTTTCACTCTCAATGGAGATGCGGGGCAACTTTCTCTCTGCCAAGAAAGTGGCTGTCGCACTCTATTCATTGATTAGCTCAAAGTATCCACGCGACTTTTTAGGTATTGTGGGGTTTAGCTGGGCAGCAAAAGAAATTTCTCCTGCTGACCTGATTGAAGCTGGCGTGGATTGGCTAGACCACGGAACTAATATGGAACACGGCTTGAAAATTGCCCGTTCAATGCTCGCAAACCGAACTGGTAACCGACAAATAATAATGATTACCGATGGCGAACCAACCGCTCACATCGACCAAAATGGAGTGCCTCAGTTTTACTATCCGCCCACCCGTGAAACGATGGAAAAAACTGTTGCTGAAGTGCTTAGGGCTACGCGTGAGCAAATCATTCTCAATACTTATATGCTGGATGCATATCCTGGACTTAAACGATTCATTGACCACATAACAAAAATGAATGGAGGGCGGGCATTTTATACCACTCCAGAAAATCTTGGGGAATATGTGATTTCAGATTTTGTTGGCAAGCGCCGTTAGAAATCAAGGGCTGGGTTAAGAATCAAAAATAGGATTAGAAAATAAGAAAAGACGAATTTTTTCCTGTTTTTTCGCTATTTTTGTGTTATTTCTAGAGATTTTTTCAGCATTTTTAGCTGATTATTAAGCGGTTTTTTCTTATTTTTGAAAATTTCTAAAAAAAGAGGGCAATTTTTCTTGCAAATGTCTCAGATTTGGTGTAAAACTATATATAAGGATACTTTATAGTAATTACATTAATGTAATTAATTTTTAATTATTTTAATTAATTGTAATATAAGCTACAATTATTCCAAACTAAACCATTAAACATACTAAAAAATATTAGATATACCACATAATAAAAAAACAAGAAGAATTGGAGGTCAAGATGACCACATTGAACGAACAAAAAAACATTATTTTAGAAACTAAGGAATACATAAACTCGGCAACTAAAAATAATGCTGAAGAAAATAGCGCCACTCAGGATGGCACCAATCAAAATGTCTCAAATCAAAATAGCCCAAATCAAAACAACATCGACCAAGAATTTATTACAAGCTTTGCAAAAGCGATAATAAACCTTGAACAAGGATGGCAAAAGCAAGCAAACTGCTTGGGGGTTAATCCTAACCTCTTTTATCCAGAGCGAGGAGTTTCAACCAGCGAAGCAAAAGCAGTTTGTGATGGGTGTGAAGTAAAGAACGAGTGCCTTGAGGCTGCTGTTGAACGTGGGGAAAAGTTTGGAATCTGGGGTGGGCTCAGTGAACGTGAGAGGCGAGAGATTCGCCGAGAGCGAAGAGAAAACTCCAGACAGATTGAGCTAGAACATGAAGCTCTCCCCGAAAGCATGACTGGTTAAATATTGTATTGCCAAAAGCTCAAAAACTGACTAACCTATAAATATGTTCGCAGTTATAGGAGTACCAGAGCTTGTCATTATTTTGATAATCGTGCTTCTGGTATTCGGTAGCACTCAACTCCCCCGCCTTGCTAGGTCACTTGGCCGAGCTCACAAGGAATATAAAAAAGGGATTAAAGAAGGTGATGCTTCTGAAGATACAGAATCTGAAGAAGGGCCTTCTAAAAATAAATAAATATTTTTTCCACTTAAATATATCTACATCGGGTTTACTTGCCCCAAATCACCAACTCTATTGTTGGGTTTGTGACATCTAAGTAAAGGCAACTGGCGTCTGCCAATAAGCATTAGGATGAGTTGTTGAGCCATCCCAAGTTTCTCTTTGACCTGAATTATAAGTAATACCACCGCCTACAAGGGTGCTTCCACTATCGATAGATGCTATATCGTATTTGGCATACGATACCACAATACCGTAACTGAACCTTCCATCACTAAATCCGTGTCTAGTATCCCAACAAACTAAAGAGCTATCTTGCAGGGCAATAGCACAGCCCGATTCTGCGCTGCTACCGTCTGCAAATGCTTTTACTTTAATTTGGCGCGTTGGATTTACTACACCAGAATCAGTGTGACACAATAAGTCGTCTGCTGTATTAATTGAGCAGGTTGTCAAAAGTGGTATAGCTGTGGGGAGCTGAGTTTCAGTTGGTGTAGTAGTGGTTGTGGTTGTTATTGGTATGGTAGGTAATGTAGTTGTCGTTGTGGTAGGCGGTGTAGGCAATGTGGTTGTAGTAGTGGTTGTTGTGGTTGTAGTAGTTGGTGGTGGTGTAGGCAATGTAGTTGTAGTAGTGGTTGTAGTTGTAGTAACAGCAGGTGGAACGATTATAATGACGGTGGTGGTTGTAGTAGTAGATGGAACGGTTGTAGTGGTTGTAAGCGGAGTAACAACAATATCGGGCAACTCAAGCACCCAAGCAATCCCAGCAAAATTAACAGCCTGCCATCTTACTCTTTGACCTGAATTTTGGATGACCACACCACCTAAGAGATTGCTGTTAGGGTTAACAGATTTTACATCTTGAGTAACTACTATTAGCCTGCCTTCACCAATCGAACCAGCACCAGAAACAGAAAGTGAAATACGTCTACCATTGATATTTTGAAGTCGATAGTCCCAACACACCAACACATTTAACGCATTGACTGCACAACCTACTAGGGAAGTGCTGTTTGCCACAACCGTTTTTATATTTTCACTAATTTTCTTTCGGGTGGAACTTGTACCATCACTACACCATAAATCATTAGCTTCATTGACTATACATGACTGTGAAGAAGGTTGGGCGTCATTATTATTATTTTTATTAGGAGCAGCTAATGCGCCAATTCGTTCAGGTTCTTGTATGTTTCCATTGTTATTATTGTTGTCGGCAAAAGGAGCTTTCTCAATATCGCTAGTCTCAGTCACCGCACTTTCTATTTCTACGCCCTCAGCAGAACGATTCGAAATAAGAGTGTAGGCTATAAAACTGGCAACAGAAGAAGCAAGGGCAAGAAATACAGTTATGAGAACAGTAGAAAGAGCAACTCCTCTTTCATCCAAAAAGCGGAACTTAGAATAAGTATTTTTAGTTACCTGCTTTAGGTGCCTCTTCGCTCTCTTCACTTGGGGGATACGCTAGTTTCATTGTCTTTAGTAAAATCCCAAAACCCTAATAATAATTATTATACATAATATATCCAACCTATGCAACGCAATTTAAAAATGTGATGAAATCCCCCAACGTATAACGTTTAGGATATTTCTGTAAATATTACTGGTGCCTGCCAAGTGGCACCAGGTTGAGTTGTAGCTCCACTCCATGTATACCTTTGGCCTGACTTAGAAGTATAACCACCACTTAGAATGGTACTATTAGAATCAATAGCTTCTGCGCTATTAACCGAAAAAGTAAACACATATGGCCCTGGGATAAGTTCATTAGTTATAGTATTAAAGCCTGTTCTAGAGTCCCAACATATCATTAACGTATCATGGGTAGTGATTGCACACCCTATATCACCATTACTATTTTCAGCAACAGTTTCTACATCAGTAAGTAGTTTTCGCTGAGCAGAATTTGTAATACACCATAACTCATTTGAAGCATTAATCTCAATAGAGCATTCAGTTCTAGGTGCAGTTGTGGTTGTGGTTGTTGTAATAGGCAGTGTAGTGGTAGTGACAGGAACAGTAGTTGTGGTGGTTATTACGGGTTGAGTAGTGGTTGTGGGGATAGGTTGTGTAATAATAGGTAGTGTTGTAGTGGTGGTGGTTGTAGTAGTTGTATTTGTGGTGGTTGTTGTGGTTGTTGTGGTTGGAGCGACAGTAACAGGCAACTGAAGCACCCAAGCAATATTTGCAAAATTAATAGCCTGCCAACTCCATCGCTCGCCTGACTTATAAGTAATTGCACCGCTTGTAAGATTGCTACCTGCATCAACAGATTGTGCATTT
>JAHRAM010000034.1 GCA_020027305.1 Acidimicrobiia bacterium
GCAATTTTGTTCTGAATACTTGGCATAAAAAGTTAGATTAGAACTAGTTCCTCCCCTAGAGGCAGCAAAGCCATCTTCATGAGTATTAAAATATCCAATTCCATCTCTCCTATTGCCTGGTAGAGGGTCAAAATGCCCCCTAGAACCTATTATGTCCCTAGTTCTCTCATTGAAATTGTTGCTATTAGAAAACTTCAACTCAGCAGACCTATGTAAATCTGTGTCAGTTCCAGTTGAATTTATGGTTTGGTCATTAATGTATTTCAACATTTCCGTTATTCCATATTGAGTCCATTTGAGCCCGTCATCTGTGAGCAACCAGAATAAATAGGTATCAGTAGTATCTAAAACATTGACATAAATAGAAGTGCGAAGATCAGACCTAAACCAAAGATTGTCATGACGTTTAATATAATTAAAGTTTCTAATGGTTAGTGAAACACCGTTTATAATTGTGCTATTTGAATAATTGCCTATGATGTTATTTATTGGGGAAACCCAATATTTGTTAGTGACGATATATGGGACAAATTGATTTCCCCTAAAATAATTGACAGCCGTTAATGTGTTGCTTTTATAAGTGCTCAACGAAACAGTGTAATTGAGGTTTGTTGGAAAGTGCGTATATTCACGAGGTGGAACGACCCCAATCCTTAACCTGTCTGCTTCTAAAACATCTTCAAAAACTTTATAATCAAATAGCTCAGTGGTTCCACCTGAATAGCCGATGTCTGCACATTCTTTTATATAGCTGTTCATAGGATGAGTAATAGTGTTGTTATAAGTAAAGTCAGAGTCAGAAATTTCTGCCGGGCGTGTAAATGCTGTGTCTGTTCCAACAAGTCCACATTCTCTATATAATTTTGCCCCAGTTGGTTGTGTTGTGCAGGCTATGGTAGAACTATCACAATAGCTTCCACTATATGTAGTGCCAGAAGTTATAACATCTAAATAGTATCTAGGTTCCCAAAAATTATT
This sequence comes from Acidimicrobiia bacterium, assembly GCA_020027305.1. Lineage (GTDB taxonomy): Bacteria > Actinomycetota > Acidimicrobiia > Acidimicrobiales > Hopanoidiivorantaceae > JAHRAM01. The sequence goes on from JAHRAM010000034.1 coordinate 979, forward strand.
AGAATCTGTGCCACTACATACGACTGATTTGTCTTGGTCGTTATAGCCAACTTTATATGTTTGGGTGTCGCTAGAAGATTTTTCAATATGTAGTGGGTGGTAGAACTGCTTGTAGTTGTCGCAATTGTTAGTAAGTGAATCTGGTGACCGCCGATTATATAAAAAGTCAATCAAGTTATTTTCTGTGGGGTCGGGTTTTGAGTATTTACTTGGATAATTTTCTTGTGAAAATGTTCTAGATAGTGAAACATTTCCAGTTGGAAACTGTGATGGCAACCATAGCTCATTATATCTAGGGCTAGCGGTAGTAGAAGGCAAATAAGATTCAAGGGCAGGCTTGATTATTCTTTTGTAATAATAATCAAGTTGATTATTGATGTTTGGAGCAACAATACGATTTATATCTTGCGCAAAGTCAGTTTCTAAAAGAGCATCATCATGACTGGTTTCAAAAGAGAACCCAGGCATAGCTAAGGTGTCAGCAGGGGGTGTGCCCCTTCTAGCTGCCCTATTTCTAAACGCTAACTCTAACCCTGCTATAGAAAACAACTGCTCTTGACTTGTATGATATGGGGTAGCTCGCATAACAGCACAAGTTGGGGGATATGTTCTGGGGTTATAAGTTCGCCTTCCAACAACTTCACATTCTCCAACCTTTCCTGGTTGATAACCAAAGCCTAAGCACTCTCTTGCTCCATTTGTATATGTATTTTTGAAAGAACAGCGATAAGTATCTGTGCTTTGAGAATAGTATGCATATACACTGCTTTGGTCATCTGCAATTTTGGGAGTTGCTGGTTCTGTTTGAGGATTGTCTCTCTTTCCATCATCGTTAGCATCATCTTTAAAATTGTTGTTATCAAGGTCATCACCATCATGGTCATATATTGTTGATTGTGTATTTTTCCACCCCAAACACACACTTTCCCACTGCTTTGGAACGTTTCCAAGTGGCTCAACACAACTTGCTCTGCCAGTTTCTAGGCTTACTCTAAATTTTGTTGGGCATTCTGGGCTACTATCTGAAACTGTATATGAACAAGATACTCTATCTAATTTTAGCTTTAGTCCTAGTTCGTTACAATATGGCAAATTGGCAAAGGTGGTGCTATATATACATTCGTTGCCTGTTCGCGTTCCAGTAATATTTAAAGTCCCCATTAGCCAATTAGGGCAACTGTTAGGAGTGATAGGAATAGGTAGCTTTGTATATGCTGTTCGTGTATCAACGCTATCTAAAGATACTTTGCCTACCTCTCTATGGGCAGCTTCAGTAATTTCACACTTTGAGTTATCTCCACTTATTGAAAAGCCATAAATAGGCATAACAGTTATTGGATCTTCTAATCCCAAACTAGGCAACGAGCAGGTTCTTTTAAAGTCTTCTGGGGAAACTACACATTTGTTGAAATGAAGAGTGAATTCACTTTCAATAGTGTCAACTATGATATTTTGAAGCGGAATATAACCCCCATACATTGCACAATATGACATCAGATGCCAGCTAGCCCTACTAAATTTGGCTTGGAAGGAAGTAACAAAAGATAGAGGGGTGGGTTGCCATATTTGAGAACTGCCTGTAGTATTTCCACCTACTACTGAAGTAATTTTTTGAATAAGGTAGTCATTTGTTGTATCTGTCTGTGTTGTGTATTTTGATGGAATTGTTGACACATTAAAATGAAGTTCGCAGGTTTCTTCAAGGGAACTAGAAGCTGGCGCTAAGCCAGACCTACGACAATCTTTATATCGCATAGGTGTTTGGTTTGAAAAAGTAAATGGTTTTCTGTTGCTTGAATATGAATTGAGTTCATCTAAGGCTGTGTCACTATTGTGTATAGTTTCAGTGTCACTTCCTGGAAAGCTAGCAAGAGCTATATCATAGTCATCAGTTGCTAAATAGCTACACCTATCACTCTTTAAAACAGGAGACAATATTGCATTTAGATTATCTTCCGCTATCCAATTGTTTGAAAGTATTATTGGTATTCTTATTCGCGGCATGAAGGTTTGATCCTCTAAAAAAAGATGTGTCTGTACTATAGGTGTAGGGAACAATTTGCGAATTGATGCATCAACTAGATCGTTTAATTCAACTTGTTTATTGGCAACTTCTTCTATAGTGACACCCCAGTGCCTAACTTCATAGCTCGGGCAAACATTTTCTGCCAAATATAATACATCTGAAATTCCGTCTCTTATTCTTCGCTCATTTCCATCTGACGTTTCATCATTTTCAAATTGATCGTCTGACATTACTTCTATTTCTTCGCGTGTTAATATTTCTATGCTGCCTCCAAACTTATCAGTAAGCCGACCAAGAGCTATATTTGGGTCAGGAGGCCCAACAGGCTTTGTAGAAATATTAAAAATAACTACGCCAATAATTACAGCAATAAGAACAAGGACTGATGTAACTATGACTGTTTGAACAGTAAATACTCCCTTGTCATCTAGGAATGTCTTTCTACTAGGAGTTGAATGATGCTGGGTAGGAATCACTTTTAAACAATTTTACCTTTATTTTTTCAGTTGTTTTATTTGTTTAGTCGTTCCGTTTGTTTAGTCGCTTTCATTAGAAATGGCTTTTTTGGATTGGATTTCAGTAACCACTGCTGAGTCGGCAAGAGTTGTGGTGTCGCCTAGTTCACGCCCTTCAACGACATCTTTTAGTAGGCGCCTCATTATCTTTCCGCTCCTTGTT
>JAHRAM010000106.1 GCA_020027305.1 Acidimicrobiia bacterium
TTTCACAAGGGTGGTGGTGATTTTGACAATGGCAGCTTCAGCGGGCAATCCTTCTTTGGCAATATTTTGTAGTCGAGGATTTTCACGAAACAGATTATCTCTAAATTTGGCGACATCTAGGCTTCCTTCTATGGTTAGATTTCTCTGCCCATTTCTATCTGTTCGCTTGGCAGAAACTGAAAATGCCTGTGGGCTGATTTCATCAAATATGGCTTGAATTTGTTGTTCGTTAAAGAATGCCTTTTTAGCTGTTAGCTTGGAATTCGATATTTCAGAATTCAAAGCCTGTTGGATTTCCCACCCACCACTTGCTGAATTTAAATCAGCTGAGTCAATAAAACTGGTGAGGCTTTGGAACGTGGCACTTTGTATCTCTTGAGCTGAGGCGCTGTCAAAGATAACCTCAAAAGCAATTTCACCTGAGCCGTCTTCGCGAAAGGTAATCTCGGTTGAAAATTCTGTTTGACAGGATGTTAAAAAAGCCAACAAAGAAGTTGCCAACAACACCAAAGTCACTCGCCTAGAAAAAAATTGCGACCTCATGGTTTTAGCTTGGCTAGAGGTGCTAGAGGTGGAGAAGTGGGAACAAATTTTATTGTGCGCTAACGCCAGCTTCTTTGGGGCTTCTAACGTTGAATACAATAGATGGCTTATCGTCAGAATCTGAACTGCTACCAACATCCACTAAAATCTCATCGCCAATGCTGAACTCTTTATTTAGCAATCGCTCAGAAAGTGGGTCTTCAACTAGCTTTTGGATAGCTCGCCTTAGTGGCCTGGCACCTAAAGTCGGGTCATAGCCTTCAGCTGCCAAAAACTCTTTTGCTTCATCGCTCAGCTTGAGCTTCATCCCTTGGTCTTCTAGCTGGTCAACTAGTCGCTTTATCATAAGGTCAACGATTTGGGTGACCTCATATTTTTCAAGCTCTCTAAACACGATGATTTCATCAATACGATTTAAGAACTCAGGGCGAAAGTGGGTCTTTAGCGATTCGGTAACCTTTTCTTTCATTCGCTCGTAGGTGACTGAGGATTCCCCTTGAGAGAAGCCGATGTTTGCCTTCCTCAAAAGGTCGGTTCCCAAGTTAGAGGTCATAATGATGACGGTGTTTCTAAAATCTACGGTGTGCCCCTGTGAATCGGTCAAGCGCCCATCTTCTAAAATCTGGAGCAGGGTGTTGGACAAATCGGGGTGTGCCTTTTCAATCTCGTCAAACAGCACAACTGAAAATGGCTTCCGCCTGACGGCTTCGGTTAACTGCCCGCCTTCGTCGTGGCCGATATAGCCTGGCGGGGCGCCAAACAATCGACTAACGGTGTGGCGCTCTTGGTATTCCGACATATCTAAAGTGATAAGGGAATCTTCATCGCCAAACAAAAACTCTGCCAAAGTTTTGGCTAGCTCGGTTTTTCCAACACCAGATGGGCCAAGAAAGATGAATGAACCGCTGGGGCGTTTGGGGTCTTTTAGCCCAGAGCGAGTTCGCCTGATGGCTTGGCTGACTGCTGCTATTGAGTCGTTTTGCCCAATTACCCGCTTGTGAAGTGCGTCTTCCATCTGGAGCAGCTTGGAGGTTTCTTCTTCGGTGAGCTTGGTGACTGGGATGCCAGTCCAAACCGAAAGCACCTCTGCAATAACTTCTTCATCAACTATCCCAGCGCTAGGCGTTGAAGGTGTCTTGAGCTTGAGTTCCTCAAATTCTTTGCTGAGTTCCTTTTCTTGTTCGCGTAATCTAGCAGCGGTTTCCATATCCTTGCTGTCGATGGCTTGGTTTTTGTCATTTTCAATTTGGTTTATGCGATTTTGCAGTTCTAGGAATTCTGGGTTTGCATCAGAACGCAATATTCTAAGCCTGCTTCCTGCTTCATCAATCAGGTCAATTGCTTTGTCGGGAAGGTTGCGGTCAGAGATGTAGCGGTCAGCTAGGGTAGCAGCTGCCACGATTGCTTGGTCGGTAATCTCCACATTGTGGTGTCTGCTGTAGCGGTCACGAAGCCCTTTGAGGATTTTAATAGTCTCTTCTACATTTGGGGCATCCACCGTGATGGGTTGGAAGCGCCGCTCAAGGGCAGAGTCACGCTCAAGGTATTTGCGATATTCATCAAGCGTGGTGGCACCGATGGTTTGGATTTCTCCACGAGCTAAGAGAGGCTTGAGGATGGAAGCAGCATCAATGGCTCCTTCGGCAGCACCTGCCCCGACCAGAGTGTGAATCTCATCCACAAACAAAATCACATCGCCTCGCTCTTTGATTTCTTTAAGCACTTTCTTTAGGCGTTCTTCAAAATCACCACGATACCTGCTGCCTGCCACAAGGGCTCCCAAGTCAAGGGTGTAGAGCTGGCGATTTCTTATGGTTTCTGGAACCTCATCGCTTGCAATCTTTTGTGCTAGCCCTTCCACGATGGCGGTTTTTCCAACGCCAGGCTCACCAATGAGGATAGGGTTGTTTTTGGTTCGGCGAGAAAGCACTTGAACAACCCGCTCAGTTTCACGGCTTCTGCCAATGACGGGGTCAAGCATTTTGTTCTTGGCAAGTTCTGTCATGTTTCGCCCATAGTTGTTGAGGGCAGACTGCATACGTTGGGGAATGCGTTGTCCTTCTCTCTGGCGTCTTGCAGATTGTGGGCGTCGACCGCCACTGCTCTTGGGCTGATCATCGCTTGTCAATATGGCAACTACCGCTTGGCGAACTTTTGGCAGGTCGCAGTTTAGTTTGATTAGGGTTTGGGCGGCAACGCCTTGCCCCTCACTCACGATTCCCAAAAGCAGATGTTCGGTGCCGATGTGGTTGTGGTTAAGGCTCAGTGCTTCTTTTAGTGAGAGCTCTAGCACCTTCTTTGCTCTTGGCGTGAACTGAAGACTCTTTTTATCTTGGGGGTCTTGGGGGTCGCTGTCTTTTGAAGTGCTGTCGTTTATATCAGGGTTGCTTACATCGGGGTCGTTTGATTCGCTGTCTTTTGATTCGCCATCGGCAACATCGGCGCTAGCATTTTCAGGCAGAGCCAATTCTTCTATACTCTTCTTGGCTGCATCAATATAGTTGTCATCAATGTAGTCTTCAATATTTTTAATGCTCTCGTCTTCTCCCTTTGGTTTGTCGTGAGCCTCTTGGGTTTTTGAGCTTGCCTTTGTGTCGCCCTCTGAATCTCCTTTAGGGATTATTTCTAAAATCTTGGCACGGATTTCTTCCATCGTTAGCCCCAGCCGTCTAAGCGCTCTACATGCCAAGCCATCCTTTTCTTGAATTAGCCCTAGCAGCATATGCTCAGTGCCAATAAAGTTGTGGTTTAGATTTCGCGCCTCTTTGTTTGCCAAGAGCAAAACCTGTTTTGCTTTATCTGAAAATCTTTCAAACATTGATTTATTAATTTTAATTTATAGTCTAGTTGTTTAAATGTGGTAGTTGCCTAAATAGTTAAATATGAATTTATACTACATCATTATTTAACCCCTAAACCCTCTAAAATATTCCACTATATGAAAAAATTCCCATTTGTGCCTTGTAATTTAAAAAATCTAATGTAGTATAGTAGTTG
>JAHRAM010000097.1 GCA_020027305.1 Acidimicrobiia bacterium
CATCTTGAAAAGCTGGCAGCCTGGGTGCTGTTTTCGTTTTCTTCTAATCCTTTAAGGAATTCCTTCACATTACTTATTGCAGTCTCATTACTAACAGAAATATTTTCTCCAGCTTTTGCAACAGAATTAGGTGGCAGGAGTTTTTCGCCGTCAAACCACTTTCCAATTGTTAAGTCTTTCCTGAGTTCAGGGTTCAACTCAAGAATTTGGGAAGCAAGCTCAATCTCAAACCAAGTGGGCTCTGGGTAACGTCCACCAGCTGTAGCATATTGCTTGTTTACAATTTGGCGAGAAAATAGCTCAACAGGGGTAAGCCCTCTCTGCGCCTGCTTTTTGGCGCTGTCTATAATATGTTGATTTACTGAGTCGGTTGCAAAAAATTTAGTACCAACAACTATGGTGGCAGTTGTTATAACTGGAGCTCCTACTGGGGTTAGTGACAAAACTCCAAGTCCAAATTTTGAAGCGACTCGCAAAGTCTCAAAAAATGAAAAAGCAGACTTTTGCTGCTTTTTGCCACCAAGTGCCAAGGCATAAAACAAGTGGTTGTAGGTTTGAGATACTGCATTAGTGTGGGCTGAAATTAAACGTTGCTTTTTCTCATAGCTCAAGTGCTCGTCAAATTCAACCTTGAGCGCTTGACGCAGATGAAAAATCGTGTGCATGGCAACACTGCCAGAAAAAATAACCATTGCTTTCTCATTTTTCAAAATAGGAGAAAGCATAAGGATGGTTGACTGAGTTGCCATTGGAGTCATTTCAGGTATGAACAAGCTGAGTAATCGTGCCGCCGCAACTTCATATTGATCGTTTTTGCTTAACTCCCCATAGTTTTGATACATAAATTTTCCAAGACTAGGGAAGGAATCGGCAATCTCTTGACGCACCTTGTAGCTTTCTGCACTGGCTGTTTCCAGATGGGCAATACCACCCTGAAAGAAATCTTTGAAATCAACCCCCAAATCACGCATAAGCCCGCCTTCAATGTGAATATCTGCTAATCCGGGATGTGTAAAAAAGCCCAAATAAGCATCGCTATCTTTTTCAATGCCTGAAAATATATTTTTGGTGAGCTCTGTAAGCTCACGATTGCGTTTTCGCTGAAGCAAGCTCTCTTCTTGGGTCGCCTTAATTGCCAGTTGATTATTTTTGTTCGCCAAAAAGACCCCTGTGTTTGAAAGCAAGCTCGTTGTTAGGTTTGTTGTGGTACTAAGCATTCCAAGAAGCACAAGCCTGTGGTTTACGTTGGCACTGGAATCTGGTTGCAAAAAATAATTTGAAAAGCTCTTTTCATCATTTATCATGGCTAAGCCAAGTGGAAAAAGCTGCCTTGATTTTATTTCTTCATATTCTTGATTGTCAGCATTGAAAATGTCGATATAGAGTCGCCAAAATATTGAATTTAATTTTTTCTCTCCTAAGTCATAAATGCTGAAGTCTGGATTCCCAATTGAACGTCTGGCAAGTTCTTGGAGCAACTCTTCAAATTCTTCTTTTGGCATCTGGGTTTCAAAATCTTCGCCCGCCCGCTTGGCAGAAGCAAAATAAGATAAGTTAGGAATAGAGTTATAGGGCAAAATAGCAGCATCTTTAAGTTGTTGAAGCAATTCTTTATTAGATAGGTGTGCAAATTTTTGAGAAGTAGCCATACCCAAAATATTTTCTAAATCAATAGAAGAGTTGGCTCGCTCCATGATTTTTCTTCGCCATGAAATGTCTTGGCTGTCTGCTCTTAAATCGCTTGCCAGCATCTCTAGCATTTTTTGACAGTAGCTGACATCATAAGAATCTATGAATTCACTTTTATAAAGGGTGGAGATCAGGCTGATGCCAGTTGTGCCGATTTTTTGAGAAGTAGAAAGATAAAGTTCCTCCAGCTTTTTTGCTCCTTCTGTTTCAATAAATATTTGTTTCATTTTAATTCTGGCTAGTTGTGTTTTGGTTTGGCTGTTGGGAAGGTGAATTGAGTGTTGAGACATTGAATTGATTGGTTGGGGTGGCAATTTGACACCATAGAGTTTTCTTGTTGCTAACAAACAGAGCACGACCTTTTATTTGACTGCCACCTAATTGGCCCCCATTCATTTGCCCATTCTTCAATCTGGCATTTGAAAGTAAGCCGACCCCTAGTAGCTCGCCATCCAATGGGGTTGGGTTGAGCAAAAGTCCAGTCTGGCTACTTTTTATATCATCTAGCCAAAGGGAAGGTTTATGGAGCAAATCATTTCTGCCAGCTACAAAAACATTCACTTGATAGCTAGCCGTCAATTCTTTTAGCGGAGTGTATTCTAAATAAGATTCTGCATCATCAATGAACAAAAAGATGTTTTTGTCAGTTGGGCTAGTTGAACTATCCAACTCTTTTGGAGTTTCAGCACAAATTTCAAATATTGGATGATTAAACAATGGCGAATTGCTTTTGCAGATACAAACAAAAATTGAATTTTGTGTCTTTACATTTTTGTGAGAAGATTCCAAAAGGGTCAAGAGAGCGGTGCTTTTTCCAGAATTGACATCGCCTGAAATGAGGAAGTGCCTCCTTTGTAAATCAAATGAAACGGTCTCAAGGTTTCTAAAGTTTTCGCTCAGAGCTAACCCAAATGGAAGTTTGTCAAAAGTAGGTTCAAAAATAGACCGAGTGGGTTTTCCTTCTTCTAATTCGGCGACTTTAACTTTGGTTGGTAGCCGTTTTAATTTTTGAGGTGGCATCTTTTTTAATGAATGTGTGTTGCTTGAGTGTGCCTCTTCTGTTCCCATCTCTTTTAACTTTGTGTTATCTATTTTTGCTTCTTGTATATGTTTTTTAATGAATGCTCTAATATTTTTTATGCTTGCCAGTTTTACTTCTTTTCCACTCTCACCAAGAAGTTCTGTTTCATGGTTGATGGTGCTATTTGCCGTTTGACTTAAAATGCCAGCCTCAAGGAAATCTGAAGAGGTTCTCATTCCAGAATAAATACGTAAGTATGCTCGCTTTTGGATTCTCCTAGCGCTGTTAGAAATGTTTGGCATCGTGAAGATGAAATGTGTTTTTGCTGATACCCCGTCATATATAAGTCGGTCAAGTTTTTCAAGGTTTTCAAAATTTTGCTCACTTTCTAAATCATTCAACAACGTTTCAAGGTCATTTATCAATATAAGCGATTTACAATTTTGAGTTTTATGCGTTAGAGCATTGATTATTTGCGTTCTCATTTCTATATCGTTTCTTTTACAAATCGCCACACACTCTGGCAACTTATAAAGCATGTTCATTTCACTATTTTTTATTCCCATTACAAAAAGTTCATCAAAATGTCTACTCTTCATACAAAGAAGCGACGCAGACACCCCCCATGTTGTTGACTTAGGGCCTAGCAGTCCAAGGTTTCCAGCATTTGGTTCCCACAAAAGAAGTTCAAGTTTTTGGTTTTCAGGCATGTCAACAATTCCTATAGGAATGCCAGATGGGTTGGAAGTTAATCCATTAGAGTCAAAAAGCCAATTTTTGCCCTCTAATATCTTTGGTGCCTTTGATATTTTTGGTATGACTAATGCTTTTGGCAGGTTGGGCGCAATTGGTTTGTGAGGTGGGTTCAACCTCATTTTTTGATTTGCTCTTTTTGCAAGTTGAATAATTTTTTCCACATCTGTCTTAGGGTCGCTAGTTTTCTGAGCAGCATTTGCCTTTCTTTCTTTTTTTGATCCTTCTATTTCAGTTTTAGAGACATTAGCTTTTTGGGCAACATTTGCTAGAAGGTTTTTTAGATTGGGATTGTCAAAAATTGCAATAGGCCCTGACTCTTTCAGTGTGACTGATGTTGAGCTTGCTGTTTGGAAAGTTTGAACTTGTTCCATTCCAATACGAAAGCATGCTCTACCAGGAACATCGGCTGGCAAAAATGCAGCATCGGTTGTGTTAATTACATCTATGCTGTCTGATTCACTTTGGGTTCGTAGGCAAATCTTAAAGTTGGTGTTTGCAGAAATGTTTGTGCTAATAATTCCTCCTGGCCTTTGTGTGGCAAGAATTAAATGAACCCCAAGACTTCGTCCGCGCCTTGCAATTTCTACAAGCGAGTTTAAAAACTCAGGCAACTCTTCAACCATAGAGGCGAATTCGTCAACGACTATTAAAAGGCGAGGTGGGGGAGACAACAGGAGCTCACTCAAATCTTTTACACCTTGAGCTTTTAGGATTTTTTCACGGCGGGTTAACTCTGCCCTAAGTGAAATAAGGGCTCTTTCTGCTAGGCGAGGTGCTAGGTCTGTGATTAGCCCAACCGTATGGGGGAGCTTTTCAAATTTATTGAAAGTAGCCCCGCCCTTGTAATCAATCAATACAAAATTGATGAACTCAGGGCTTGCTTTATGTGCCAGCCCAGCTGTGATGGTTGTTAGCAATTCGCTTTTGCCAGAGCCAGTGGTACCAGCAATCAATCCATGGGGTCCATCTTTTACTATATCCAAAGTTAAAACTTTAGGTTCCAACTCAGCAGGCATTAATTCGTCTGGCGTTAATTCGTTTGACTTCAATTGATTGTGAGGGGTTTTTCCACTTGAGATACAAAGACCAATTGGAACACAAAAGCTAGGCTGCTTCCATATTTCCATTTGGGCATCACGACTTATCTCGGGCAGATTTAGAAACGTTCCCAGTTTGACCTCTTTTTCAATTGGAACAACTTGAGCGCCAGAGTCTTTGTATCTCGCCATTCTTTGAACACATTTTTTGGCGAAGTCTAAATCTATTCCATCAACCTTGAAAGTTTTTGGAAGTTTAGTTTTTTGAATCTCTTCAGTTGCCTGATTGTCTTCAATTTGGTGGGTGATTTGTAAATGTCCGTTTTGAGTGTTTGTGTGATTGTCATTTGTTTGGATGGTGTCTATTTGAATAATAAGGTGACAATTTTTGGGAAGCCTGCTTTTTGAGTTAGCAAGAATAATTGTGTTTTGCTGTGGCTTCCATAAATTCAGTTCATAGTTGTTGTTTTTAGTTTTTGAATCGTCTTCAAGCAAATCAATCAAAACAAGATGGTTTAGAACGTTACTCTTAAAGTGTGGAAGCCATGTTATCCAATCCCAATGTTTGTTGTTTTTGAATGGCCCAAGAAAGTCAATACTCAATTTAGAAGGAGCATTTAGAAAAGCAGCTTGAAGAATCAACCACCTTGAGAAATTTCTTATGATTTCATTATTTTGGACAATATTGTTTTTAGCACTCTCATTTAAGACATCGCTATTTAGGTAATCATTGTTTAAGTCATTTCTATTTAAGGTATTGCCACCAAGTGTATTATTGCCAGATATAACCCCAATGATTGTATTTTCATCAAACACTATTTCGATTGGAACATTCTCAAGCGGTGGCAGGCTATCTAACGTTTCTATAGCCTCTTGTAAGAATGTTTCCTCTAATAATGTTTTATCTAGGGTTTCTAAAGATTGTGCGTTGTTGCTACCATTTTTATTTTCTAGCTTAGGTTGCCAGCCTATGTTGCCAGTTCCAATTGCCAGCTTAAAACTTTGCTCACTGCTATTCCACAATTTTGCATTTTCAATATCAAAAAGCACTTTGAGTGGGTTGAGTTGATTATTTCTTCTGTTAAAAGTTTCTTCGGTTTGATATTTTTTAAGGTCGCTCAAAAAAACTTTCATTTCCTTCACAGATTTTTTTCCTAGCTGGATTCGAGAATGTCGCCCTCTAATTTTTGATTCCAAAAAAGAACCGATGCTCATCACGGGGCTCATTAGGGCAAAGAGTGCCATATAGGGGCTAAATAGCATTGCCATGACCACGCCGAATAATATTGGAGCAAGCAGAGCAGCCCAACTGAAAGAAATTCGATTTTTCAGAGCTTTTGATTTTTTTGGAACAGCGATTGGTTTGGGTTTGGGCTTTTTTTGTTTTACGTCATTTTCTAGAGCGGGGTTGAGCAGTATGTGCCCAAAGCCTTTTAGTTTTTTTGGTAAGGGCATTTTAAGAACTGAAAGTTGGGAGTTGCCGACTTTTATAATGTCATTAACTTCAACTACACAATTTTTAAATGTATTGTTCCCCAATGTGTTGTTGTCAAATTTTTTGCCTCCAATTTTTCTGTTGGAATCGTCTATGTGAGAAATATGCGACACTTCATTTTGACTGTCTAAATCAGAAATTTCAATATTTTTGGTAACACGTTCAAAATCACAGACGCCATTAACATCAAAGGCTTTTACTGATATATGTCTTGGTGAAATAGTCGGGCAGTCAAGTTTTAAGTCGGCAAGCGAACTTCTTCCTACCACTATTGGTTTTTTGTCTAGCTCAATCCACTTTCCAGATTCCAAACCACCAGTCACTGCTAGCACCATCTTTTCATCTATGGTTATGTTTTTATTTATATTTTCTTTGCCCACATTTTTTGGGCTGCTACCTTTATCGCTTAAATCAATCTGGCTACCTTCAAATATTTGACATTTATATAAAGGGGTGTCTGGAGGGAAAATTTTTCCATCTATACATAAATGGAAGCCACTCACTTCACTGTCTTGGCTGTTGTTGCTTATGTCTTCATATTTATGAGTGTTGCTGCTTTGGGTAGAAGCAGAATCTTGTGACCTAATTATTTCTATTAAATCCCCTGCTGTTAGTTCCACATTTAAATTTCTGACATTTGAATTGCCAGCACTCAAGTTAAGTGCCCTTTTTGAAATCGATAGCCAGCGAGGGTGGCCGTTGATAACAACACGAAGTTTTATTGAGGTTTGAAGTTCCATGGGGGCTACTTTCTAAATTTCATTATTTACTAGTTGAAAAAGATTTTGAGCGTTTGTGTTGTAGATATAGGCATATTTGTTTAGCTCATCTACAATGCTTTGGAGTTTTTGGGTTAGCAGGTTCAACCGAATTGTGTATTTCCCGTTTAGCCGTAATCGGCTTTGGTGGGCTGCCTTAGACCTCCAGACCGATTCTGTGTGGGATTGTTTTATCTCCAAGAGGCACCTTTGAAGATAGTCCAGCACAGAATGAATTTGAGAAGCCTCAAACCTAGCTTGTTCTGCCATCGCCTCATACATTCTCGCCCGTGCCAAAATACTGTCGTGGGGGTTAGTTCCCCCAAGAGAACTCGTATTAGAATTTGTATTTTGCGTATTAGAATTTATATTTGATGAAGCAAAATTTTTGCTGTTATAATTTTCCATCATAGAAAAAACATACACCCTCCATATAACAGGCATATAACACC
>JAHRAM010000098.1 GCA_020027305.1 Acidimicrobiia bacterium
TTGACATCTCACTATATGGAAGAAGTGGAACGGCTGGCAGATAGGATGGCGATTTTATTAGATGGCAAAATCGTCAAGGAAGGCGCAACCAGCGATTTAAGACAAGGGCTTACAAGCGTGAGCTTCACACTTCCTAATTCTTGGGTTGGCTCACTTTCTAATTCTTTGGGTAGTTCTCTAGACAATTCTTCAGGCGATGAAAACTCAAATGTTGAAAATGAGAATTCCTCTTTGGGGCAAATGCCAAGTTTGCTGTTGGGCTTTGAGAAAAGGCCAGAGGTTGAGCGGGTGGATATTGATGGAGATGACATCTATTTTTTGACCGATAGCCCAGTTTTACTTCTTAGAGAAATCACCTCAATGAGCGGAGCAGATGAAATCGCCAATCTCTTAGTTCGCCAAGTGGAGCTGGAAGATATTTATCTGGATGCGATTTCTGGAAATCAAGATGACGGCGAGGAAGCAACTGATAATGCTGACGATTAGAGAAAAAGATTGAAAGCAAAGGATTAAACACAAAAAAAATTGGATAAAAAAATCTAAGCATAAAGGAACTAAGTCAAATAAAAGTAAGCACAAAAGAGCTAAGCCCTAACAAAAGAACACGCACAAAAGTAAATATTTAGAGTAAGCACAAAAACAAACATAAGAAAACCTAATAACAAAAAGACCAAAAATGAAACTGCTACTTGCTTGGACAAATCATCAAACAAGGATGTTTTGGCGAAGCCGAGTTTCTGCCTTTTTCACGATTGGGTTGCCCCTTTTGATGATGCTCCTTTTTGCGAGCATTTTCAACGGTGAGATTACTAGCGATGACACAGGTTTTTCACTGTCTTTTGCTGCATTTTATGTTCCCTCAATGGCCTCTTTTGCGGCCGCTTCTGCAACATATACCAACCTTGCCATTTCTACCACCATTGCCCGTGAGGAAAGGATTTTAAAACGGGTTCGTGGAACGCCGCTTCCACAGTCGCTTTATATTTTTTCGGCGGTATTGTCTGCTATCTGGATAGCGTTTTTAGGCACTGCACTTATGTTGTTGGTGGGAATACTCGCTTTTAACACAGATATTATTTACTCACGTATTCCGTGGATGATTGTATTTTTCCTGTTGGGGGTGACGGTATTTTCTATTCTTGGCTTAGCACTTGCATCAGCAACTCGGTCTGCTCGGGCAGCACCTGCCATCACCAACGCCACACTTCTTCCACTAGCATTCATTTCAGGAATTTTTATTTACACCGAACAGGCGCCCGAATGGATGAGAATTCTAGGCACGATTTTTCCACTCAAAGCCTTTTCAGAGGGCTTGCGTTTGGGCTTCGACTCCTCACTCAAAGGCGATGAATGGATAAACCTCGGCATCTTAGTTTTATGGGGCGCCGCAGGCTTCATCTATATGGCAAAGTTCTTCAAATGGGTCCCCTCCGCCGAAACCCCCCGTGTTAAAAATAAAATTTCCTGACTTTTAAAAGTGTGGAAAGTTAAGATTTCTTAATAAAAATATCTAGATTTAAAAGCAATTATTTATAGTGCAAAAAAGTTGTTTTTATTGGTATTGAATCAGAATTGATTAAGGGTTAACGATTTCCTTATATAAATTGTCAAAAAGTTTTATTATTTCTTTTTCCTCACTAACGTTCTCAATGTAAGAATCAAGTTCTTCATATGAAGTAGTTAGAAAACTATCAAAAAATCTTTGCCCTCGAAAAATATAATTCTCTGGAATATGTGGATTGGCAACTTTTTTGTGATTGTTGAAATAGAACAAAATTGGTGTAATTTTTTCTCGTGTTGCTACATCCAATTCTCTAATTAGCCCAGCATATGTTTTTAGAAACTTTGAATTTATGTTTTCAAATTTTCCTGTATCGTGGTCATCATTATATTTTATTTCCATATAATAATATGTATCCTTTTCTTTGTCTTTAAAAAGAACGTCAACATCAACATCCTTGCTCCACGATTCTAGAACAGCACCCCTTTTCGCTTGTCCGATATAGATTTCATCTATCAACTTTTCAAAACCTATTCGTAAATTAATCTCTGAAAAATTCCCCTTTGTATTATTTGCTATGAAATCATCTATTTGATTTCGTACATCTTGATTTATTGAAAGCTTCAATTTGTCGTTAGTAGAAAATTTATTTATTATTTCATATTTATCTTCTTCCTCTATTATCTTGGCCATCAATACTTCAATGAAATTTCCAAATCGTATATTTAAAGATTGTAAAGCACCTCCAAATACTCGATATTTGATTGGGATTATGTGAATTTTTTCTTTGTGCCGCCTTTTTAATTCTTCAAGACGCTCCTTTTCTTTTGCAGATTGGATGAGTTCAAATGCCGTTTGCTGTATTATTTCTTCAATTCTTTTTTCCATAAAAATTATAACAGTGTAGCTTTTTGAAAATATAAATTTCTTAATTCATCTATGCTGACCAATTTTCCATTTTTCTCAATGTTCCAAAAAGTCCAGCCATTATTACTTTCCTTTTCTAACATATCTGCACTAACTCTATGAATAGATCCAAAATATTTTCCATTTTTCAGTGTCCCATCAGCCATGACTTTTGCCCAGTGTTTTTTGTCTTTTGAAAACAACTTTTCTCCAACTTTTATATACTTGCTTTCAACAAGGCTTCCAAAAGAAACCTTGGGTTTTGGAATCTCCATGTAATTAAAAAGAAATTCTTGGTTGTACGGTTTAATTTTTTTAATTCTTTCTGTTGCGACTTTAATATATTTACTTTCTTTTTCTATTCCTATAAAATTTCGTCTCAATAGTTTTGCAACTGCCCCTGTTGTTCCACTACCAAAAAATGGATCAAGTATTACATCTTCCTCTTTTGAGGTTGCTAAAATAATTCTCTTTAATAATTCTTCTGGTTTTTGCGTTGAGTGTGATTTGACACCATTTTTGTCTCTCAGCCGTTCCTTCCCAGAACATATTGGGATATTCCAATCACTTCTCATTTGCAAGTCATCATTGAATGTTTTCATCGTTTTATAATTGAAGGTGAATTTTGCCTTTTCACCTTTAGATACCCAAAGCAGGGTTTCATGCGCATTAGTAAATCTTGTTCCTTTGAAGTTTGGCATAGGATTTGATTTAATCCAGATAATGTCATTTAAAATCCAAAATTTTAAATCTTGCAAAATTTTGCCAATCCTGTAAATATTATGATAAGAGCCTATGACCCAAAGAGTTCCATTTGGCTTTAGGATTCGCCTGCATTCCTTTAGCCATGTTGTAGAAAATTTGTCGTACTCTTTAAAACTTGAAAATTTATCCCATTTATCGTTAACACCATCAACCTTTGTTTCGTTTGGTCTGTACAAATCTTTCTTCAATTGCAGGTTGTATGGGGGGTCAGCAAAAATTAAATCAACTGATTTATTTGGTAGCTTTTTCAATATTTCTACCGAATCGCCTTTTAAAATAGTATTAAGTGTTTTCATGTAAAAACTATAACATCCACCTAGGACAGAAAATATTCATATTGATGAGCTCAGGTAAGAATGTAGTACCTACTTATGAAAATTAGCAAATTTTTGCCTGCTCCAGTTGGTTTTAGATAGTTAATTTACAGCTCTGTATGTTTTAAAATGATATAAATAAAAAATTTAATTATCTTTCAAGGTAGATAACATAAGCAAAAATGGTTAACAATAAAGAGCAAAAGATATAATGAACGAAGAGTTTAGTTTTTTGGGGGAGGCTGCTGCTGAAGCTGGCATTGAGTTGGTAGAACAGCCGATTGTTGCCAGAGTTGAACGTGAGAATAAGGCGGGGCGAAAAATTAGTGCCATTAAATGGGGGAGTGGCGACCCTGAAATAATCTTTTTACACGGTGGTTCACAAAATGCTCACACTTGGGATTCTGTCGCCCTTGCTTTATTATCCATAGAGTTGCCATCCATGCA
>JAHRAM010000157.1 GCA_020027305.1 Acidimicrobiia bacterium
TACTTGATTTTGATGATGTCGTCATTTTATTTTTGCCTTTCTTATTGTCTTCATTGAGGATGTTTGAAACTCGGTTACAACTAAAACCGTTACTTCAACGTTTTCCCGCTTTTATTGCGAGGATTAAAACATCATACACTTTGCCTATTAAATATAAATAACACCTAATATATAGTGGAGTTGATATATAACACTCGTATATCCTTACCTGTTTAACCACAAATTGGAATTACACACATATATGTCGTATGCGCCAATCAACAAGATATTTGACTATTGTCTAGTTGCATACATACACTAAAGACAAATTATTACTTGTCCCAAATTCAGCCAGCACCCAATAATCGCGGATTTTCCGTCAAAATTGGAATACCCGCATTGGCAAAATCCCCATCATCAGTCAAGAATTTAAATTTTTTCCGTTTGCAAGTCTCAACAAAAGACTGGTCGTTGAAATCAGAACCTCCTTTGGCATAGTCATCAAGAATAGAAACCATATCTTGTGTGCCAAGCCCTGATTCAATAAGCTCAGCCACTTCTAGGATTTTCTTTGCTTTCTCTGAGACCTCTTCGGCAATAGGAAAAAATGCCTTTGAGTCTCGAAAAGGTTTAAAGTCGTTGCCTGAAACCCCAAGCCTTCTTGCTTCTAATCGTGAGTATAAGTTTACAAATTCTGAAACAACTAAATTGTCGACATAAACTTTACACCTAGCATTTCTAATGCTGTTTAGAACTTTTGAATAAATATCTCTCTTTCGGGTATTATCTGAAGCACCTGAATCAAAAATCCAGACATTTGTATCTATGAATAGCTCTTCATGTTCCTCAAAACGATGCGTTGAGGCACGCTCAATTGTTGCCATGATCTGACCTCGCTTAAAAGCCGTAATCGCCGCGTAGAATGGCTTCTATGTCTCTTTTTTGTTTTCGTGACAATTTTAAATTATTTCTGTGGTTCTTTACATCTATATCAAAAAGGGTCTTTTGACGTTCGGTCATATCAACGACCTCTAACAGCGCCCCAATTTTCTTTGGCTTAAATTTCTCATATAGCTTGCCAATAGCTGTTTGGTTGAAAGTCGCTGATACATATTCTTCAACCCCTCTATATGAAAGTCGCACTGGGCGTTTTTGCTTGAGTGCTGCAAATATTAGCTCATATATTTTTTCTCCAGCTTCATGTGGGTAGCAGTGGGGGTCGTTCACAAACTCAGCGACAGAAATTTCCACAGGCGGAAGTGTTGCTCCGTTGCTTGAAGCGCCCCTGTTGCTTGAGCTGAAGCGCCCCCGTTCTTTTCTGCTTTTTGTTTTCATTTCGCTGTGTCTGTTTCTTTTGGATGAGTTGAATCTGGCCAGTTTTGGCGGTGCTAATCTTGGTGGCGCCGATTTTGCTAGTTTGGATTTTGGCACCTCCAATTTTGACACTGCTGATTCTGTCTTTGTTGATTTTAATTTACTTGATTTTGATGATGTCGTCATTTTATTTTTGCCTTTCTTAATAGTGGTTAAACGATTAAAACATAATACACTTTGCCTATTAAATATAAATAACACCTATATATAGTGGAGTTGATACATTGACCTCAGACACAAATACTCTGGGAACTTGTATAAATAACACCTAATATAGTGGAGCTGATACATAGTTATATATCCTTACTTGTTTAACTAGAAATTGGAATAATACACAAACAATCAAACACACACAAAACGAATACACACACATATATATATAATGTCAAAAAACATTATTTGTAGGGTCAAATGTATATAGACAAATGTATATAGATGTGTACATATGAATGTCAAACGCACTATATATATCTATATATTAAGGTGACGCATATTATATAAAGGGTCATAATATATTTATATAAGGTCATAATATATGCCATATATCTTGTGTCGTATATATAAGGTAAAAAATATCAAGGTGAAAAAATATTAAAAATACCAAAAACCGCCAAAAAACCGCCAAAAAATTACATCAAAAAACATGAGAAAATCACATCAAAAAGCCACACAAAAAACTACGCCAAAAAACTATATCAAAAAATCACACCAAAAATAATGTCAAAAACCGCACCAAAAAAACCCCCAAAAATCCGCAAAAAAATTTGCTTTAAAAAACCACATTATGCTAGAGTAATGCTATAATATATTTGTGTTGGCATTAGTGCTAAGAAATTTATCTTGGCATCTGTGCTGACGCAAAAAACAAATTAACCAAAATAAATAAATCAAACTAAGAAAGGGATTAGACATAATATTATGAAATCAATTAAAAAAATATCAATCGGTGCAATAGCACTGATGTCGATTCTTGGTGCGCTACTTATAACAGCATCACCTAGCTCGGCAGTTCACCCAACGACAATACCGAGTGGCGGCGACACTCTGCCTTCGCAGAAGGCTTCACCAGCAACAACTGCGCATGTGATTTTTGGGATTCAAGATATGACAACTATTACCGGGAACAATCGCCCAGTAATAAGTGTTGATTTTGAAACTCCAAACTGTGCTGCGCCAATTGGTGGAACCCTCCACAAGCCATCACAGGCTTCAAACCACGTAGCCCTTGGACAAACCAATGTAGGAGGCGTGCCTTTGCAGACACACTCCAATGCAAATCCACAATCTGAATCTGGACAAGGATCAGATGCGTGTCTTTACACGTTAACCATTACCGCTAACCTAGTTTGTACTAGCATTGCAGTTGGTAGTTTAAAACTGGATGGAACAACAGGGGTTGTTCTTGGTCAGCAACCTGCAAACTCAAGCCCTGGAACCACAGCTATCACAGTTAAATTGCAAGGTGATGCAAGAGCCACTGTAACAGGTGATGCTGACTTCTTTCACCCAGTTGTTACGGCTAGGTATGCTGCAGAAAACTCAGCACAAAGCGTTACCGCACACTCAACTTTGGGTGCCCTTCCAGGAAATGCAACTGCAGTAGGTGCTTTGGCAGAAGATAAAGGCACAACAGCGAATGATGTTGCTTTGTTTGTCAATCCTGCAACTACTGGTAACACGGCAGCAGCAGCTGGAATAACCGTAACCGCCTCTAGATGTTCACAACCAACTTCTGTAAGCTCTGGCTTTAGAGTAACAAACGCTGAACCAAATGGTTCTTTGCCACTGACTTTAACATTTGCTCCATTAAGCTCATGTCAACCATCAGGAACTACTGGAAAGGTAGAATATCCAAATTCACCAGGAACAGTTACAAATGTTGTACTAGACAGCAGATGTAATTATAACTTTGCAGTAGGCACAGGCTCAGCTGCACCTAGCGTGGATGCCCGTGTGAAAGCGATGTGTGGAGTTGAAGCACTTGTTTACTTGTTAGACGGGGCTGCTCTTAGCACTACAGTTATTCGTGCAGGTCAAACAAATCTTCCAAGGCTTACAATTAATGGTTCTAATCAAGTTATGATTACTGGACAATCAGGACAAATTGTTCAAGTAACTCTATATATTTCAACAAGTTGCCCAACTGTAGGTCAAGCAAGATTTCAGTATCTAACAGGTTCAACAGATGGCTCTACAATTGCTTCCCAGTTGCAAAGCACTTCAATTACGGCAACACTTGTTCCAACATCTGCATCACCAGCAGGCTGTGGCGCACAAGGCCCAGCAACTCTAACTAGAGCAGGTCAAGTTGCTGAAGTTGGAATTGTTGTTCAACCAAGAGGTGCAGCATTCTGTAGCTATGAAATCACATATCCAAGAGTGGCGAGTGCGCTATCTCTTACTTATGAAGATGGAGGAGCTTTTGGAAACTCAAAGGGAACACCTGTAGTAGCAACAGTTGCTACTACTGATGGAAACTTTGATGCAAAAGTTACAAGAACAGGCCTTCAACTTAGTCGTGGTGAAGTTATAGTCTTTGGTTATAGCTCACGCAACCTACCGATTAAAGTAGAAACAGTGTTCCCAGACACAGAGTTCACAACTGCTGAAA
Organism: Acidimicrobiia bacterium; assembly: GCA_020027305.1. GTDB lineage: Bacteria > Actinomycetota > Acidimicrobiia > Acidimicrobiales > Hopanoidiivorantaceae > JAHRAM01. The sequence goes on from JAHRAM010000157.1 coordinate 3,965, forward strand.
CAGTGTCTTACATTATTTCTGTTCCTGGACCTTGTGGTCGCTTTGCACCAATCATTAGCCAAGCACTAGGAAGACTAGGCCAATCTAGAATTCTCCAAGCTTTCCCTAACCGCACGCTAGTATATAGCAGTGAATTGCGAGGATTGGAGCAAACGACAAATGCAACTGGCGATGCACTTTATCAGCTTCCACCTGTAGTGTTTAACTCAAGCAACCAACAACAGGCATGTACTGTTCAAGTTGAAGAAACTGGAACACCTGCAGGATGTAGTGTGGTTCCTGATGCAGCTGGTGGAGTAATTAAGAACATCACCTTTGCTGAAGGAGTTTCTGAATACTCATTTGTATTTGAACACTCATGTACCGGGCGCCCAACCAACGTTGGACGCGGCTTGACAGGTTAATATTGTTTAACAAAAACTGATCCCAGTTTGATTCAGATTAAACGCCTGGCCCCTTATGGGGCCGGGCGTTTTTTCTTTTGCTTGTATTGTTCTTTGGTTTGATTTTTTCAGTAATCAAAAATTGAAAAGCTAGAAAGCCTTGACTTAGAAACTCACTGGCACTATAATTAATATTAAAAGCACTAGCCAAAAATGTTAGCGATGTGTGGAATATCAACTATAATATAGAAGTAGATAAGAAAGGAATATAGAAAATGAAACCTATTAACACCAAAAGATTTGGAAAGTCAAAGCGAACAAAGGCAGCAGCAATAGCATTAGTAGCCATTGCCGTTGCCAGTGTTGCTGCTGGTTGTAATCACAACAAGGATGAAGAGCCAACTCCGACAACAGCGGGCAGGCCAACTACTCAACCGCAAGAAACAACCACTACACTTGCCCCGCCAACAATTCCGCCTGAACCAGTTGGGTAGTAAAATAGAAATAAATATTTGGAATGCATAAAAAGTGCTTGGAAATATTTAACAATATTTAATATATTTGATAAGGTTTAATAGTGTTTAATAAGGAAAATATTGAAATGGATTTAAATAGTAAAACAAACATAACTCAAACAGCGAAAAAAACTAAAAGGGTTTTACGGTTTGGTGTGGCTGGGGCTTCAGCCTTAGCGTTAGTTGTAGTATTGGTAGCTTGTAATCACAACAAGAATGAAGAGCCAACACCTACAACGGCTAAAACTACAACGACTACTACAACTGCAACTACTACAACTACCACCCGCCCTACACCTACAACAGCTACGCCAACTACAGTTGCGCCAACAACTCTACCGCCAGAACCTGAATTGGTATTTCCGCCATTGCCAGAAGTACCACCAACTACTTCTGGTTAAATCTGGCAAGTTGCATCTGGCTTAACTAAATTCATCTAGTCAATTCTTGCTAGACACTATTTGATTTTGACTAATTTGATTTTGACTAGGCATTAGTCAATTTATTTTTGAGCCTTAACGTTGTAGCG
>JAHRAM010000174.1 GCA_020027305.1 Acidimicrobiia bacterium
CTTCTGCTGTTTTTGAGCCGGTGCCATATGGCCCTTCTGGTAGGGTTCTTGTTTGGGATTCTGTAGGAGCACTAGGAGTTCTAAAGATACCTGGCCCAAATGGCGCACTTACAAGCAAGCTGATAACTAATGGTCCACAGATTAGGAGGACAATAGAAAAAGCTCGTTTTTTAAATTTGGAAATTTTGCCTGTAGGCATATTTACGCTACCTTTCATTTCAATTCAATTTTCTATTTTTCCTTTGTAGTTAATAATATCGTTCATTTCAAACCTATATTAGAAATAGCATATATTATTTGTAAGCGATATTATTAGCATTAATCTTAAATTAGTTTAGTCAATTTATCCATTTTTGAAACAACTTTAATATACACGTTTTGTTTAATTTAAATTATTTTATTTGCCGCCCAATCGCTACCGCTCTCTCGCCTGTTTTTTGTCGAAGCTCAATCGCTACCGCTCTCTCGCCGGGTGTATTTTGCTCTTGTCTATTGAGGATGTTCCATAAGATAATACCAAAAACACTGGCTGTGAGAGTAATAATTGCAACTATTACCACAGTTTGAACTGTTGCACCTCTATCATCTCTATCATCAATGAGATGTTTGTCAAATTTTAGGACGGCTATTTTTGCTATAAATTTTTTAATGTTCTCCATTTTGGTTTTTCATACTCAGTTCTTTTTAGTAGCTTGGTTTTTTATAATATTTAGGTTTTTTTGAGGATAGCATCTAAATTTGACATTTACTCCTTGCCCTCCCCACTTATTAATTTTAGGTGAAAATTGGTAAGTTTTCAAATTTAAGTTTTTTGCATTATAGCTGTTGTAAGGGTGCCTGAATTGAACGTCATTGGCCTTGTCATTACATTAAAAAAACCTGCTCTTTCTAAGCCAGCTTTAAGTTCTTCTTCGGTTGGAAGAAACTCCACCGATTGTGGAAGGTATTTGTAGGCTTTTTTATCTGAGAGCATGCCGCCGATGAGAGGGACAACTTGTCCGAAATAAAGCCTGTGTAGAAATTTAATAATATGTTTTTTTGGTATTCCCACTTCTAGCAAGCATAAGATAGCTCCAGATTTTAAGGTGCGCCCAATTTCTACAAGGGCGGCATCTATATCTGTAAGGTTGCGAAGTGCAAAACCCATAACTGCGCCATCAAAAGATTTATTAGCGATGGGCAATTTGAGTAAATCGGCACATATTAAATCAGCATTTATTTTTGGCTGTTGTTTTGTTTCGCCCCCCCTTTTCTTTTTCCAAGCTCTTTTCTCAATTCGGGTTTTTGCTATCTCCAACATGTTTTTTGAGAAATCTACTCCTACAAAATTCAGCCCTTCAAGAGATATGTCTGAGAATTTATTTTTCTCGCTGCTTCTCCCTCCGACTTTTTTATTACGCAAAATAAAGTCACCATTTATGATGAAGTCGGAAGTTCCGCAGGCAAAGTCAGCTACCACAGGTGTTTTAGTTTTATTTTTGTTTGTGTCCCCATAATCTTCACTTGATGATTTGCCTGGTGCCTGATTTAGAGACTGGTTCAAAACGAGTGATTGTCCTAAAGCTCTGAGAGCTTTTTTTCGCCAGCGGCGGTCAAGCCCAAATGTCAAGATGGTGTTCATTAGGTCGTACCGTTTAGCGATACGATTAAACATTTCCATTACAAACGCCTGTTTTTTCTCAGGGGAGGCAAGAGCTTCTCCCAATGTTTTGTTTTTGTCCTTTTCCTTTTCTTTTTCTTTCATTTTGGTTTCCACACTTTTATTTTTTGTAAGAATTCTCGCTTATCGTGTTTGTCTCATTTCAAATTTATTGGTGTCGTTCTGCTTACAACCTTTTGTAAGCGCGATTTACGGATTCTAATTTCATCCCAAGTTCTTTGTAGATGGCATTTGCGGCATGGTTGTCTGATTCAACAAATAATATTCCGTGTCCAAGCCCTCTTTCTGCAAGGTGTTGAAAACCACGAGCAGTTAGAGGTTTTCCAAGTCCATGCCCGTGCATAGAAGGGTCAAGCCCAACCATATAGATTTCACCTTTGGCTGGATTCCCATTTTGAGGTGGATGAATTTTCGTCCAGCAAAACCCGATTAGCTTTTCGTCTTGGTGGAGTAACAAAAAGTCATCTGGGTCGTACCAGCTTTGGCTAAACCGCTTTTTTAATTCTGCTTCATCCATGTTTGCTTCTTCAGGGTGCCATTCAAAAGCGCGGTTTTGAACTTCTAAGAATTCATCTGTGTCACCATCTCTAAATGGGCGAATATTTAGTTTTTCAGCCCCAGTAAGTTTTTCTTGTGGCAGTGGAAGCCCACAGCTAAGTTGGTATAAGTCTCGATAAGAGACAAACCCATACTTTTCTGCCAGCTCATCATTTTCTGCTTCCGCACCTAAAACATTTTCTATCCAGAGATGAATATTTGCTTCGTTGCCGCCCTTAGCAAGCACATCTTTAATTGCAGATGAAAGAAGCTCCTCCTTTTCACGGGTGGTAAGACTTCCATCTATTTGAATTTCGTCCATTTTATTAACTTTATAATTTCATAGGCATAAAATGTATTAAATATGACTTTATATATATGAATGTGATATACAAAATGGAGAAAGCAAAACCAAAACCAACCTCTAAACCTAAAACATCTCAGAGGTTAAAAACTCCCAAAGGGCGAGCGGCCACTGCTAATCGGCGGTTGAAGCTGGAATACTCAAATGTGAAATGCGCTCTCAACCATCGCTCACCATTCCAGCTTTTGGTGGCCACCATATTGTCTGCCCAGTGTACTGACAAGCGAGTGAACATGGTGACGCCAGCTTTATTCAAAAAATATTCAACGCCAGCAAAGTTAGCAGCCGCACGAATGGGAGAACTTTGTAAACTCATTCACAGCACTGGGTTTTATCGCTCAAAGGCAAAAAACCTCATCTCAATGGCACAGTCGCTTGTGGCAGATTATGGAGGAAAAGTGCCAAACCAGATTGAAGATTTGGTGAAGCTTGGTGGGGTTGGGCGAAAAACGGCAAATGTGATTTTGAGTGTGGCGATGGGAAAACCTGGTTTACCAGTTGATACCCATGTGAAGCGCCTCTCAAATAGGATTGGCATGACCCAGCAAACCGACCCGGTAAAAATTGAAATGGAGTTAAATCCCTTTGTACCAGCCAAAGAACGTGGGGATTTCAGCCTTCGATTAATTCAGCATGGAAGAGAAGTGTGTTTTGCCAAGAGACCAGTTTGTGATGGGTGCGTTTTAAATGATTATTGTCCCTCAGCTTTTAGTTTTTAGGTGTATCTTGTGTTTATGGTTAATTTTTGTGTTTTAGATTTTGTGATTTAAGTGAATTGTTTGAGCGATGGAAGTTAATTTTATTCGAGTCGATTTCAAAGAGGAACAAGCTAAGCAAAGACAAGGCCTGCCCTTCTTAGAACGTGCTTTCACCAGCACACGATATTTGCGAGTCAGAAAGCAAGTGCAAAAAATTATTGCTGAGATTGAAAAAACCGGTGAAGCTGGTGTGTTGAAGTTTGCAAAAAAGTTTGATGGGTTTAGTGGGGACAATATAAAAAACATAAAAGTTTCAGAAAGCGAGATTGAAGCATCCACGAAAAGAATTTCTCCAGAGTTGCTTTCTGCAATTGAGTTAGCAGCTGAGCGGATAAGAAAGCATTACTCACAAAATAAAAATAGTGAAGACATTAAAGAGATAGAAGATACTATTGAGAGAAAAAATAATAGTGAAATTGCAGATGGCAACAAAAACGTTGAGCAATTAAATTCCAAAGCGGACACACTAACTGTTGCCACCAAAACCTTGCCACTAGAAGTTGCAGGAGTTTATGTTCCAGGTGGGAATGCCAAATATCCATCTTCGGTTTTAATGAATGTTATCCCAGCTCAAGTTGCTGGTGTTAAAAAGATAGTTGTATGTACTCCTCCAAATAGCGAAGGCAAGATTTCAGATGAAGTGCTTTCAGCGATTGCAGTCGCTTCAAAAAATTCAAATGTTGAAGTTTATGCTTTAGGGGGCATTCAAGCTGTTGCTGCCATGGCATTTGGTTTTGTTGCTCCTAAGGTTGATGTGATTTGTGGGCCAGGAAATGCATTTGTAGCAGAGGCTTTGTCTATCGTTTCTGCCGCGTCGCTAGTTCGAGTTCCACCCTCTGTGGCTGGACCGTCAGAGATTGCAATAATTTGTGATAAAACAACTGACCCCACACATCTAGCACTTGATTTGTTGGCACAAATTGAACATGGAGTTGACGGGCTTGCTTTTGTTGTTAGTTGGGATGAAGAAATCTTTGAAAAACTTCAAAAAGAGCTGAATGAAAAATTAGAAAACAAAAGCACTTTTACACAAAGTGGTGCCAAAGAAAACATAGAAATATATGTTGTGGCGGTCAAAGATAAAGAGCAAGCTGTGGAGCTAATTAATATGTCAGCTCCAGAACACCTTCAAATAGATTGTGAGTTGTCCTTGCAACAGGAAATAGCTGCACAAATAAAAAATGTTGGAGCGGTATTTTGTGGGTTGCCGACTGCTATAGGGGATTATGTGGCTGGGCCATCTCACACCCTTCCAACTGGGGGCTCTGCTAAATTTTCTGGCGCAATTTCACTTAGCGACTTCCAAAAAACTATAAATATTATTTCTGGTGATATTAGCAACGTAGAAAATAAGGAGCTAGCAGATGCAACCATAACTCTTGCAAAAGCAGAAGGGCTAGAACTTCACGCCCAATCTATAGAAAGCCGTCTATAAATATTGTTTAGTATAAAAATAACAAGATGATAACCTTCTTTTGAAATTTATATATTTATATAATGTCAAAATAATATCTACATATACCCATATATCACATACACCTCCCATATCTCACATATAATGTCAAGCCAACAAAAAATCGAACCCAATATTAAGGCAAGTCCGAATCTGGGAACCTTACAGGGATATCATTCCCCTCAGCTTGATGTGGATGTCAGGTTGAATACAAATGAATCTCCCTATGAGCCACCGAAAAAGTTTATGAAGCAACTAAAAAAGGAGATTTCAAAGCTCCGCTTTAATCGATACCCAGATAGGGAAGCAACATCTTTAAAGTTAGCTATAGCTGAGTTTTACACGTCAGCTGGACATTCAATTTCACCAGACAACTTAATTGTTGGAAATGGGTCTAATGAAGTCATTCAAGCAATTTTGCTCGCATATTGTGGAAGGGCTGGAAAGGTTTGCGTGTTTGAACCAACCTATGCTTTACACACTCACATTTCAGAAGTTGTAGGTTGTGAGGTTATTTTGGGGCAACGAAATAATGACTTCCAAGTTGGAGAAGCTGCATTTGAAGCTGTTTTGGCACAGTCGCCAGATGTTGTCTTTTTGTGTAACCCTAATAACCCAACTGGTACACTTGAATCTCAAGAGTTTATTCAACGGGTAGCTGAAATGTCGGCTGCCTCAAACGTCTTATTGGTGGTGGATGAGGCATACGCTGATTTTTCTGACGAAAGCATGTCTTATCCAAATTTTGACCTGCCGATTGTTAGGGTGCGAACCTTTTCAAAAAGTTGGTCGCTTGCTGGGCTTCGTTTGGGCTATGCCATAGCACCCGAATGGATAGCAAGTGAAATTCAAAAAGTTATCCTTCCATACAATTTAAATTCGGTTAGTCAATTGGCAGGTGAGCTAGTTTTAAATTTCTTTGACCTACAAAAAGAGCAAGCACAAAAAATCGCAAAGAGCCGTGAAGTGATATTTGACGGGCTTTCAGCTATCAACGAGAGATATTTAGCAAAAAACGAAAAGCCTATATTTCAGCTTTTCCCATCATCTGCAAACTTTATTTTTTTTAAGGTGCTGGGCGATGTATTCCAGAATGGCTCCAACAAGAATGGTGCTAAAAATATTTGGGAAGCACTTATTCAAGAATCAATAATGATTAGATATTATGAGAAGCTAGACAACTTCCTTCGTGTCACGGTCGGAAATGAAAAAGAAAATACCCGTTTTCTTGACGCACTTGAGGCAATAATTAATAAAGATAGCAATTTAAACAAATAAAAATTAAAAAGGTCAATCAACCAACTAAACAATAAAATTAATGAAACAATAAAAATGAGAACAGCTCAAAAATCACGACAAACAAAAGAGACTTCAGTTTCTGTGAAGCTCAACCTAGATGGCGGAACAGATGGTTCAGCCGCAGACAATGTTTCTTCATCTACGGGGTTGCCATTCTTTGATCACATGCTCACTCAGCTTGGAAAGCACGGTGGTTTTGATTTGGAAATTGAAGCTATTGGAGATCTTGAAGTTGATGCCCACCACACCGTTGAAGATGTGGGAATTGTTTTAGGCGGAGCATTTGCAGAAGCTCTTGGTGATGCTGCTGGTGTTCGTCGCTTTGCTTCGGCACAAACTCCTTTGGATGAAGCGTTGGTTTCAGTTTCCTTAGATCTTTCTGGGAGGCCATTTTTGTTTTATGAAATTGATTTTCCTGGCGAACAAATTTTAAGCGATCCGCCTTTTGACCCTCAGTTGGCCGAAGAGTTTTGGCGGGCGTTTGCTACTTCTGCCAAGATGACCCTTCACTTGAGTTTGGTTAGAGGGCAAAACACACACCACATTCTTGAATCCTCATTCAAAGGAGTGGCTCGTGCCTTGCGAGATGCCATCAAAATTGAAGGTAGTGGTGTTCCCTCTACAAAAGGTGTGCTTTAGTGAAGCCGTTTGTAGCGGTATTGGATTACGGAATAGGGAATTTAAGGTCAGCCCAAAAGGCGCTGTTGCTTAGTGGCGCAGAAGCTGAGCTGACTGATGACCCCAAAGTAATCTCCCAAGCCGATGGGGTTGTTTTGCCTGGCGTAGGACACTTTGGCAAATGCATGAAAGCAGTTGAAAAGCTCAAGCCCGTAATTGCTAAAGTCATTGAAGCACAAAAGCCTTTTCTTGGGATATGTGTGGGGATGCAGATGCTTTATAAATCGTCTAAAGAGGCACCAGATGTTTCAGGGTTGAATATATTAGAAGGCGAGATTTCACTTCTTGATACAAAAAGTGATGATACAAAAAAAGAAATGAGTAGTCGCGCGCTTAAGCTCCCACAAATTCAATGGAACCAAATAACTGTTCGCGCCAGCCATTATCTGTTGGAGGGGCTTGACAAAAGCTGGATGTATTTCGTTCACTCCTATGTGCCGCCCATTGATGAAAATTGTATTGCAGTTTCTAGCTATGGAAAAGAGTTTTGTGCAGTGGTAGCTAAGGGTTCAGTTGTGGCAACACAGTTTCACCCAGAAAAATCTGGTGAGGATGGTTTAAAGCTAATAGGCAATTTTGTGAAGAATTTATAAATTTATAAAGATGAAAATATTTTGTGCCATTGATATTGTAGAGGGCAAATGTGTTCGTTTGCTACAAGGCGACTTTGACAAGCAGACAATTTATAATGAAGACCCTGTGGCACAGGCAAAAATCTTTGAAGACGCTGGTGCTGATTATATTCACATTGTTGATTTAGATGCT
>JAHRAM010000196.1 GCA_020027305.1 Acidimicrobiia bacterium
AACACATCGTGTTATCAACTTTTCAAAGCGATTTATGAATGTTGCGTTCCAGTCATTGTGGCGGTCAACGACTTCTGCCTTGGCACTGGGATTGGAATCGCTGGCGCAGCAGACATCGTGCTGGCAGCAGAAGGTGTGCAGTTTGGCTTGCCCGAAGTTGACAACGGAGCTTTAGGAGCAGCCACTCACTTAATGCGACTTGTGCCGATGAAGCGAGTTCGCCAAATGCTCTACACTTGTGAGACCGCTCCAGCAGAAGAGTTGGCGCATTATGGCAGTGTTTATAAAGTTGTTGCTGGCGATCAGTTGATGAGCGAGGCAAGAAAGGTGGCGACTGCCATTGCTGAAAAAGACCCATCAGTCATCCGCGTGGCAAAGCAATCTGTGAACGGAATCGACACCGTCGATATGGTTGATAGTTATCGCTATGAGCAAGGTTTCACATTTGAGTTGAACTTAATGGGTGCAGGCGATGCAGCCAGAGAAGCTTTTATGAAGGGCAAACGCGAAAGTGCTCTAAAAGATAGCAAGGGTAACAAAGGTAGCGAAAAAAAGAAATAAAGCACACAAAAACAACTTGAGGCTTGAAGGAAAAACTGCAGTAATCACTGGCTCAGGTCTTGGCATCGGAAGAGGCATGTCTATCAAGTTTGCAAGTGAAGGGGCATCCATCGTTGTAAACGATTTAGACACAGAAGCAGGAAAAGCAAACGCGAAAAAAACTGCTGAGGCCATTAAAGAAAAAGGCGGAAAAGCTGTAGTGGTGCTTGGCGACATTACTGAAAAAGAAAATGCTGTTGCCACGGTTGAAAAATGCGTTGAAGAGTGGGGCAAGATTGACATTTTAATTAACAATGCTTGGGGTGGCGGGCAAATCTCTCGGCTGGAATGGAAAGGTGATGAAGAAATCGACCATGCATTCACAATCGGCCCTAAGGCTGCGTTTTGGACGATGATGGCAGCTTTCCCACATATGAAAAAAGCAAACGGCGGTTCCATCATAAACTTTGGTTCACTAAATGGAGTAAACGCCCATGTGTTTACAGTTGATTACAACATGTGTAAGGAAGCAATTCGCTCACTCACCCGAACGGCTGCAGTTGAGTGGGGGAGGTTCAATATTCGGTGTAACGTGATTTGCCCGGCGGCAGCCACTGAATCTTATGAAGCCTTCAAAAGTGCTAACCCAGAAATCGCAGAGGTGATGCGGATGCAAAATCCGATGCAAAAAATGGGTGACCCTATTGAAGACATCGGCGGGGTAGCGCTGTTTTTGGCAACCGATGATTCAAAGTATCTAACAGGCAATACCTTGTTTGTAGATGGCGGGAGCCATGTGAACGGGGTTTCATGGAAGCCAGAAATGCCCGAAGAACTGCCTGAAAAATAATTTGTTAAAATCTTTCTTCCAAAAATTCCAAAAAAATTGACTTGACTGTCCTTTGTTAGCTTTAGGTGCTAAAAATATTTTCTATGCTGATTTTTTGCCTATTTTCTAAAAGCATTTTTTTCTTGATAAGCATTTGAAATAAGCATTTTGAACTGTCATTTTTTTATCAGAGATTACCCAAAAGGTGCCCCAAGCGGTCGCGCTTGGTTTTTAGGTAATCTAAGTTTTCATCTGTTGGCGGCATTTCTAGGGGAATCCGCTCAGCCAATGTAATGCCATATTGTTCTAGCTGTAGCTTTTCTGGGTTGTTGGTTAACAGCCTGATTTCTAAAAATTCCAAATCAGCAAGAATTTCTGCCGCTGCTTCGTATGTGCGCCCATCTTCTGAAAATCCTTGCACTAAGTTAGCATCCACTGTGTCGTGTCCTTCTTCATCTTGAAGGTGATATGCCTCAATCTTTTTCGCCAAACCAATTCCACGCCCCTCTTGGCGTAAGTAAATAAGTATCCCAGCACCTTCTTCACTAATCAAAGACAGAGAAGAATGAAGTTGCTGCCCGCAATCACATCGGGTAGATAAAAATACATCGCCCGTCAAGCACTCTGAATGAATTCGAACCAGCGGTGGTGTTTTAGGTTTGCCCATAACGCACACAAAGTGAGCAGCATCATTAACAAAGTGCGAGGCATCATTATTTTGACTTACCTTATTCAAATCGCCATTATCTAATTCTGGCAAATAAGTATGAACGGTAAAGACCCCATAGTCTGTAGGGAGCCTTGCCGAACTTGTTCGTTTAAGTGAGTGATTTTCAGCCATATTTATTTCTAGCTATGAATAAATTTAACAGCTAAAAAATTATTGCCCGAAATTTATTTCACGCATTTATTTTTACACATTATTTTGAAGGCATTGACTTTGCGATTATCATCTAATCTCTCGCCCTCTAATTGGTAGGGCAAGCGTCTAAATAAAGACATGCCCTTATTGCGCAGCCAATTGCTAGACAACAATCTTGATTCAATCAATTTGGCAAAATGGAAGAGTCGGCTTCTTCAAACCCACGGGCTACTCGCTGGGTAGCGCTCCCGATTTGTTCATAGGTGTTTTTCAAGTTTTGCATGGCTGGCAAGAACTGCCCGCCGATGATTTCTTGTTCATAAGCCGATACAAATGCAGATAGTTTTGCCTTGAAGTCTTGTGATGTTGAATTCAACGACTCCAACACTCGATTTAAGTTAACTTGAAGTTGGGCTTCAGCTTGCTCAACTACAGCATGTGCTTTTCCACTCCATTGAACAGATTCAAAGACCCCTCGCATTTGCTGTGCTTGAGCTTGGCACTCGCCTGCCTTTGCCTGAATGTGTGAAATGAGTGCATTGCTGAGTGCCCCATATTCTCCACTCTGTGATTTGGCAAATGCTGAAACTTCCGTTCCGCGTGCCAATGTCTCAGAGCCAGCGGTTATGAATCTCGCGCCAGCTGTTTGCATTTCACCTGTGTTTCCTCCGATTAGTCCCATTTTGGTTCTCCTTTTCTTTAATGGTTTTTACTTAATTGTCTTTTTTGTTGTTTGGTTATTTGACTGTTGTTTAATGATTGTTGTTTTGTTATTTGATTGTGATAGATATTTGAAAGGCAACGAATAGATAAAAAAGATTACCCTACGACATATAAAAATAAATAACACCACTTTTTCAGCTTTGACTTTTTATATAGCCACTTATTTCACTAAGCTCAATAAAAAGCGTATCAACGGAAGTTAACTCAGAAATAACACAATTAAAACAAGCCAAATAAACAACTAAAAACTCAAAAACTAAACGAAAAGACAGGAGAAAGTAGAAAAATGAACCGATTAGAAGGAAAAATCGCCATAATCACTGGCGCTGCCAGAGGGCAAGGCGAATCAGAAGCCCGTTTATTTGCTAAAGAGGGCGCTAAAGTTGTGCTTGCCGACAGATTAGATGAAGAAGGTCAGGCTGTAGCTGATGAAATTAACAAAGATGTAGGCGATGGCACTGCCATTTATCTCCATTTAGACATCAGCAAAGAAGAAGAGTGGGGGTCAGCTATTGAAACAACCATAAAAACATTTGGTAACCCTACAGTGCTTGTGAACAACGCTGCAGTTTTGCGCCCAAAATCAATTGCTGATACCAGTGTAGATGACTATATGTTTACTTTCAAGGTTAACCAGCTTGGTACATTTTTGGGGATGAAGGCAGTTCATGCCCCAATGTTGGAAGCTGGAGGAGGATCCATTGTGAACATCTCATCCATTGATGGGCTTAAATCTGCTAACGGCCTCATCAGTTATAGTGCCTCTAAGTTTGCTATCAGGGGAATGACAAAGACAGCAGCCATTGAGTGGGGGCATAGCAATATTCGGGTGAACTCTATTCACCCAGGTGGCATCAACACCATTATGGGCAACCCTTCACAAAACGAAATGGCTGAAACGATGCCATATAAAATGCATCCCATCCCCAGAATCGGTAAACCCGAAGAAGTGGCAAACGCTGTTCTATTTTTAGCAAGTGATGAAGCCTCATATATAACTGGCGCAGAGTTGTCAGTTGATGGTGGTTGGCGTGCTGGTGAAATCATACAGGGGTTGCCAGGCGTGAAAGAATTTGAAACTGGCTATATGTACGGGCAGTAAGAAAAGAAAAAGTAGCAGCTAGGCAAAAAGCACAAAAAAGCTCAGATTCTAAATCCCAGATTCCAAAGTCTAAAGTCATGTCCCTTCAGACACAGAAAGAAATTTCTGACGACAACAATCAAGCTAGAGACACTACGAAAATCAACCTGCTAGATGGCAATTTATATGTTGACCCTTATGATACTTACAAATGGCTGAGAGATAATGCTCCGTGTTATTATGATGAGGTTCAAAAGACTTGGGGTATCTCTCGCTATGAAGACATAGTTGCCGTAGAAAAAAACGCAAAGATATATTCTTCGTCTTCTGGCAGTCGTCCACGCATTGATTCTGCTGACACAATGATAAACAAAGATGACCCAGAGCATCAAACTCAGCGACGTCTGGTAGCAAGAAAATTTACCCCTAGGGCAGTTAAAGAATTAGAAGCACACATAAAAAATCATGTTCAGCATTTGATTGACAATGTGAAAGATAAAGGTGGCTGTGAGGTCATAAAAGATTTGGCAGCCCCGCTTCCAGCAAACATCATTTCTGAAAAGTTAGGTTTTCCTAAAGAGCTTTGGCCAAAATGCCAATGGGTTGCAGAGATAACAATGAGTGAGGCTGGGCAATACCATCTTGACGGAAGCGACCGAAATGATTTACAAACAGAATCTATCGATGCAATATTGTGGTTTGCTGGTGAGTGTGTAGAAATTATGAACCAGCGAAGGAAGGAGCCAAAAGATGACCTTATCTCAACTTGGGTTCATGCTGAAGTAGATGGAAAGAAAATGACAGATGATGAAATTGTTCAAGAGGCGCTTTTGCTTTTGGATGGGGGAGCAGAAACCACAAGAACAGTTATCGGTGCAATTTGTTATGAGCTAATTCGTCACCCCGACCAACGAGATATATTAAAAAACGACCCTTCAATTATAAGAGAGACAGGAGTGGAAGAATTCATCCGTTTCGTTACGCCCATATTGAATATGAGAAGAACGACAACTGCGGACCATGAGCTACATGGCGAACAAATATCAGCAGGTGATGAAATTTTGTTGATGTATGGTTCTGCCAATCGGGATGAGCGGGTGTTTGACAACCCAGACACATTTGATGTTAAACGTGAGCATAACAATCACGTGGCATTTGGTTTTGGCACGCACTTTTGTTTGGGGGCAAGTTTGGCTCGCTTGGAAATCGCCATAATGTTTGAAGAACTGCTTACCCAATTACCAGATATGAAGTTAGTATCAGATGCACCTGATGACTTGCCAAAAATATTGCCATCAGCATTTGCTAGAGCCTATGACAAAATCCCGGTAAAATTTTAAGTAGAATTTTAGGTAAAATTTTAAGTAGAATTTTAGGCAAAATTTTAAGCGGGGTTTTAAAAAAGAGGCGACCTCAAAAAGAAAACAAAGAAGAATAAAGAGAGCAAAGAAGAATAAAGAAAGTAAAGACAACTAAAGAAAGGAACAAAAAAGTGCCACCAAATATCTCAAAACTTGAAACACAAAAGCGAAGCGACTTTAAAACAGCAACCCAAGTTCAGGCGCTTCTTGAAGTGATGAAAGGGCTTGATGAGAATTTCTTTGAAGGCGACAATGCTTTGAAAGATCCGTCAGCTGTGCTTGAAGGCTATCGTTGGATATTCAGTATTGTTCAGGTAGCCCTTGATGTTTATGTTTGGGGCGATACAAATAAACCTCGCTTCACAGAAATAGTCGGGCCAAATAAAAAATGGGGAGGCGACAATTCTGATGCTTTTTATTTCGCCACGCCTATTTCCCCTGATAGAACTTATCGGGTGAGCGTTGACCCTGGCGATGCTGTTTACCTTTCAAACACTGTCTATGGCGGACCAGATGATGGAGCTTGGTCTGAGCGAATAGTTGGAACTTTGAACACAACTCAAATGAAGCCAGACCCTGATGGCAAATATTCAATGATACTTAGCCCAGATGAAAGCCGAAAAGAAAACGACAACTTTATAAAGTTAGAGCCAGATGCTGTGGTATCAGTTACGCGTGACTATATGCATCACCCAAAAACGGGTGAAAAGGCTAGGTGGAACATTGAATGTCTTGACCCAGCACCGCCCTATAAAGAAGACGATGCCGATTTAGCTAGACGATTTAAGGCAGCTATTACTTGGGTGAAAGATCAAATATCTATGGTGCCTCTAGAGCTGGGGCAGGTGAACCACATTGATGACCCATTTATGGTTCAAGAAGTTACCCGTGGGTGGGCTGCTGGCGATGCTGCCTATGGACTGGGAGCGTTTGAGTTAGCAGAAGATGAGGCACTTGTTTTGAAAGGCAAAAGCCCTGAGTGTGTATTTTGGAATCTGTGTTTGTGGAATCAGTTCATGCACACGTTTAATTATGATTATGACGATGTGACAATAAATAGTGGAACGATTGAGCTAGAAGATGATGGAAGCTGGGTTGTGACTATTTCACATGCTGACCTTTCTGGTGAAGCAGGCGTGAAAAACTGGGTTTTTACTCAAAACCGCCCACATGGCAGAATATGGATAAGGTGGTTTCTTCCAGAAGCGACCCCTGAACCGATAACAAGTGAAGTCGTAAAAGTTAGTAGCTTAAAGCCATAGACGAAAAAACTCAAGGCAGTAAAAACAGCCAACAAACAAAAAGGGAGATTGAAATGAAGCGAAGTAAATTTATAGCAATACTTGCTTTAGGATTAGGGCTGACACTCTTGGCAGCAGCTTGTAGCCATAGCGGAGATAGCGGTGACTCCTATGACGGTACTCCTGGCAACCTTGATTTGCGTCTTCCCGTAGAAGACGTTCCAGCTGGCACCATCTTAGATTCCGAAGAGCTAAATCTAGGTGAGGGAGCGGTTGGACATCGTATTCTTTATGCCTCTAGAGATTTGAAAAACAATGCTCCGATAGCAGTGTCTGGATATGTAATCACCAAATCTGGTGATGCGCCTGAAGGTGGATGGCCACTTGTGGCATGGGCGCATGGCACAGTCGGGCTTGCTGATGTTTGCGCGCCATCTGCTGATGTTGAAAACGACAGAGAACTTTGGGAAGCCGTGCTAGAAGAGGGCTATGCCATAGTCGCCACTGACTATGAGGGGCTTGGCACACCAGGACTTCATCCATATATTGTTGGCGAATCAGAAGCTAGGGGAGTATTTGATAGCGTGCGAGCCGTTCAAAAAGGCAACCTCAAAGGAATAAATGTTAGCGACAAATGGGTTGCTTGGGGTCACAGCCAAGGTGGGCACGCCGCAATGTTTGTAGCCCAAACTTGGAAAAGTTATGCCCCAGAATCAAACCTAATCGGCGTGGTGGCAGGTGCGCCACCTTCCCAGTTCAACATCCTTTACAACTTCTTGATTGGAGGCCCATTCCAAGGCTATATTGTTATGGCAACTGCTGGGGCAGCCGTTTCTTATGACCTGCCACTTGAAGATGTTCTGGCTCAAACCTCGCTTGACCTTTTGCCAGTTTTGGATGAAGGATGCACCGATAAAGTGTTTGATGCCTACAACTCACTTTCTAAAGAAGAAATTAGCCCACACGACGACCCGTTTGCAGTTGAGCCAACAAAGAGCATTGTTGAAAAGATGGATACAAAGACGTTGCCAATACAGGCACCTGTTTTAATTATCCACGGCGACGAAGACGAGCAAATTCCATTTGCTAGTAGCCAAGGCTTGCTCCTTCAGCAGTGTGCAATGTTGCCTGATGGGGTTACTATTCAGCGATTTACTTATGCAGGGCATAACCATGGAAGTGTCATTCCTGCTTCAAGACAAAATATGTTTAACTGGATTGAAGAGCGATTTTCTGGTGCGTCTATTGAGAGCGATTGCTCATAGAGTGATTTCTTAGCAATTAATTTTTAGCAACTAATTTAGCAACCAAATCAACTAGGCGAATAATCTAGCTTCACACCAAACCGCTCAATATAGGGCTTGAGCTTCTTGGTGAGTTCATCTTGGTCAATTTCAAAGTCGTTTAGGTCATAGATAATTCGTCCGTGGCGTCCGCGTGGGTGTTCTTCCATATATTTATTAATTCGCTCTTCTACTTCGTTGTCCCAAGGTTGCCCCGCCAATTCATAGCAACTCTTAACGACCGCTATGTCATCTGCCATGAAATCGTGGAACAAAATATCAGTAGCATTTGCCAGCACCTCTCTATCTCTCACGCATGCCAGCAACATATCGGTCAAAATATCTCTCCACCACTGGCCGATTTTCACAACATCTATTGGGGCATCGTTTGGAATTCTCGCTGAGTAACAAAGCATTGTCGCCATAGATGCCACAACAGCAATAGGGTCTCTATGGGTTACAAACACGGTAGCATCAGGGAAAACATTTGCGATGGGAATGAACTGTTCTAGGTGCTGTGGCGATTTTAATATCCACCGTTTTTCTGGGTATCGCAAAAATGACAGAGCCTTCAAAATGCGTTTGAGATAAAGATAAAAAGGTGTCTGGTCTTGGCTCTTGTAATATTCACGCCAGCTGGGCAGCACTCCCATTGTGTCATATTGCATAGCGGAACCCCCGATAAACAGCAATGATATTTCTTCGTGGATGTGGTCCCAAGTCATTTCATGCATTCGCTTAAAGTGAGGCATTACGATTTCTTGTTGAGATAGCCCATCTTTTGCTCGCTGAATACGCCCCTCTGTCTCTCCCCATTCTTCTGCCGATGGAATTGGCTCTTGAGATTCCCACCATGGCAGCGAACGCAAGTTGGTATCTGCTGCAATAAGGTTGTGTAAGTGAGTTGTGCCAGAGCGGGGGAGCCCAGCGATTATCATTGGGGGTTGTAGCTCTAGGTCATCAATCTCTGGGTGTTGTTTATAGGCATTTTCAATGCGGAGGCGATTAGCCAGCGACTTAGTTATTTGGGCGTAGGCATTCATCCGACCGATGCCATTGAATCCGCTTTCTTTTTCAATTGATTGACATACCACTGAAAGCGGTTCCACAAATTCTTCAGTTCCAAAATCATCTAGACCTTCTTCAGTCGAGGCAGCCTCCATCATTTTGTCTGGGTTGAATTCAATGGAAGCTCCCATAGGTGCCATTTCTTTAAAGGCAGCCACAATCTCGTCTGGGAATTTTGGATATTCTAAGTCTTCAATTCTTATGTCTGGAGGTCGCTCAGTGTTCATAATTCTTATCTCATGAATTTAAGTCTCAAGTTTAAATCTTAAAATATTAAGCTGTTAAGCACAAATCAGGCAAATACGTTAAGTCGATAAATTCAATAAATTAAACAGCCACCGCTACAGCAGATATTTCCAAAATCGCAAAATTTATTGTTATTCCCCCTAAATGTGTTTCTGCCAGAATTCTCACGGTTTTTCATATATTATATAAGGTATAATGCCTTCACCTTTTGCCCGCTTTGGCTTTAAGAACCTTAAAAGCCCCACCCTTGTAGTCATAACAACGTTTTGCGTTATCGCAGTGGCAGGTATCTCTTTTCTGGTTTATAATGCCACAATCCCAGATGGAGCTGAAATTGAAACCACTGAAATCTCTAAGGGCATAAATGAGTCTGATGACCTTCCTGCTCCAGAGCCAACGCAAAGCCCCCAACCAGAACCTCAGACAGCCTTTGACCCTGAGGTGTTTGAACGGGTTTTCCCTGACCAAACCCAAACCACCCAAGTGCCAGATACATTACCGTCAACTACAATTTTGCCACCAATCACTACAACCACTACACAATTGCCAAATGCACCTGTAGTAAATACTGGCTCTTCTGATTTAGAAGGATGCAATATAGTTTTTGTATGTATCACTAGGAATGGAGAGAAAAACAACACGGGAATATTGCGAACAAATCCTGATGCATTGCCTCTTTCTACTGACGTTCAACAACGTGTTATTGTAACCGATAGAGATCCAAATGCTATTTATAGCCCCAACCCTGCCGAAAGTAATGCTTGTTATGTTAACGATAATGATGAACTTTTATGTGGAGATTTAAACGACCCAAGCGCAGGATTAAAAACAGTAACAAAAATAGAACATCTTGTTGAAGATAGTTCTAGAAGCCAAGGATGTGCGATCTCTTCAGAAGAGCGAAAGTTGTTCTGTTGGGATTATTATTTGTTTGCCTCTCCCTTAACACTTGCAGTGAACATTAAATCTGTTGAGGCTGCGAGTGATATTCGATGCGGAGCACTTATAACTCAATCTGATCAAAGGTGGGTATGGGCCTATGCTGGTGGAAGAAGACCACAGTTTGCGACAGTAGATGTGGGCAGACTCACGCGTTGTCAGATAGAGTAGATTTTGCCCAACCCAAGAGCAGTTTTTTAATTTCTCACGCTAACCTCAAATATAGATGAATATTTTTGACACCGCCGATTTATCTGTGGAAGATTCTTCTGCCAATCTTTCTACTGAGGCTAACAAAGAGGGCATCTCTAAAGATGTTTATCGGCAGCTACTTGCTAAGCGGATTGTATTTTTGGGAACACCCGTGACTGATGACATCGCTAACTTGCTGGCAGCTCAGCTTTTGTTTTTAGAGGGGCAAGATACCAGCCGTGATATTTGGCTCTATATTAATTCACCTGGTGGAAGCGTGTCGGCGGGTATGGCGATTTATGACACGATGCAGTTTGTAACTCCAGATGTAGGAACTATTTGTATAGGGCAAGCTGCTTCAATGGGGCAGTTCTTGTTGACTGCTGGTGCCAAAGGCAAGCGATATGCTCTTCCTAACTCTGATATTCTTATGCACCAGCCTCTGGGTGGGGTAGAAGGAGCAGCTGCCGATATTG